>JAZQNT010000431.1:0-2721 GCA_045627505.1 Nocardioides sp. | reverse complement strand
ATCAAAATCATACATTCCAAAGACGCCACATTCTTCACCCGGCTTATCTATTTCTTCAGAAATAAAAACCTCTTCACTTCTCATCTTTGTCTCTCTCTTTATGTATCTATGAATTAAGTCGCCGGCCGACCCCGGCCCGGGTTCCGCGGCGCCGGCCACCCCTGCTCCTGCAACCCCCACTCCGGCCACCCCTGCACAGGACGCGGCCGGATCGAACGACAAGCCCTCGCTGGTGGCCGTCACCTCCTGCCCCACCGGGATCGCGCACACCTACATGGCCGCCGAGGCCCTCCAGTCCGCCGCCGAGCGCGCCGGCGTCGAGATCGCCGTGGAGACCCAGGGATCCGCAGGTTCGACCCCGCTGCCGGCCGGCACCATCGAGCGGGCCGGCGCGGTCATCTTCGCCACCGACGTGGGCGTCAAGGACCGTGGGCGCTTCGCCGGCAAGCCGGTGGTCGCCTCCGGGGTCAAGCGCCCGATCGACGAGGCCGACGCGATGATCGCCGAGGCGCTCAAGCTGGCCGACGACCCCAAGGCCGCCCGCGTCGAGGGTTCGGCCCCCGAGGCCGACACCCAGTCGTCCGGCTCGGGCGAGTCGTGGGGCGGTCGCACCCGCCGGGTCCTGATGACCGGTGTCTCCTACATGATCCCGTTCGTCGCCGCCGGTGGTCTGCTGATCGCCCTGTCGTTCCTGCTCGGCGGGTACGACATCACCGACGCCTACGGTGACATCGCGGTCAACAACACCGTGTTCGACCTGCCTGACATCAACGCTCTCGGCCTCGACCACGTGCTGTTCAACTCCCCGCTCATGGCCTACGTCGGAGCCCTCTTCTTCGTCATCGGCAAGACGGCGTTCATGTTCTTCATCCCGGCACTGGCCGGGTACATCGCCTACGCCATCGCGGACCGTCCCGGCATCGCCCCCGGTTTCGTGGTGGGCGGCCTGTCCACCAACATCTTCGGGGTCACCTCCGCCGACGGAGTCGCCGCGCCGGTCACCGGCTTCATCGGCGCCATCATCGGCGGTGTGATCGCCGGTGTGATCGCCCACTGGATCGCGAACTGGAAGGTCCCGTCCTGGGCCCGCGGCCTGATGCCGGTGCTCGTCATCCCGCTGTTCACCTCGATCCTCGCCGGACTGATCATGCTCGTCGTCCTGGGCAAGCCGATCGCGTGGGTGATGGACGAGCTCAACAAGGGCCTGAACGAGCTCAACGGCTCCTCCGCGATCATCCTGGGCATCGTCCTGGGCCTGATGATGGCCTTCGACATGGGCGGCCCGCTGAACAAGGTGGCCTACTCCTTCGCCGCCGCCGGCGTGGGCGCCGCCGGCCTGACCTCCGACGCCCCCGAGCTGAAGATCATGGCCGCGGTCATGCTCGCCGGCATGGTCCCGCCGATCGCCCTGGCCCTGGCCACCGTGGTCCGTCCCGGGCTGTTCACCCAGGCCGAGCGGGAGAACGGCAAGGCCGGCTGGCTGCTGGGGGCCTCGTTCATCACCGAGGGCGCCATCCCGTTCGCCGCTGCCGACCCGCTGCGCGTCATCCCGTCCATCATGGTCGGCTCCGCCGTCACCGGTGGCATCTCGATGGCCCTGGACGTCGGCGTCCGTGCCCCGCACGGTGGCATCTTCGTCCTCTTCGCGGTGCAGAACGTCCTCGGCTTCATCATCGCGCTGATCGCCGGCGTGGTCGTGGCAGCCGCCATGGTCACCGCCCTGAAGAGCATCGGCTCCAAGAAGTCCGTCGCAGCCTGATCCTGTCGCGCCCGGGACGGTGACAGCACCGTCCCGGGCGGGCAGACTCGGGTCCGGAGTTCTCCACCCCGCACCCGTCCCGCAGGACCGGCGGCACCACCCCCGCAGGTCGTGCCCCGCACCACCACGCATCCGTCCACGCACCCTTGTCGAGGAGCCCCGCATGTCCACCCAGACCGCCACCGTCGCGTCGACCGTCGGCCTGCACGCCCGTCCCGCCGCCGTCATCGCCGAGGCCGCAGCCGCCCAGGGGTCCGACGTCACCATCAACGGCGTCGACGCAGCCTCCTCGTTGCTGCTGATGACCCTGGGCGCCAAGTACGGCGACCAGGTCGAGGTGGCCGGCTCCGACCAGGCCGCGGTCGCCGAGATCGCCGCCCTGCTCGAGCAGAACCACGACGCCTGAGTCCGACGACTCAGCAGTGGCGAACAGCCCCCGGAACCTGAGGTTCCGGGGGCTGTTCGCTGCTCCGCGCTGCCGGTGCCGGCGGGCACCACTCCTTCAATAATTAGTCGGTTAATAATATAGCGGGTACTGTAATTATTTAGATTTAATTGTTTCTGCCATTTGTACAAATTTTTCAAGTGCTGGTGTACCAACTGTGTCAAAAACAGTTAACTTAACGAGCAATCCATCACGTTCAAATACATATCCAGAAACTTTGCCATCAGTTGTATCGATCTGATGAGCGGAAACATTTTTGATAGAATCATGTGTAGGAATCATATTGTCGTCCGTAATTTCTGTAACAGTAGAAGATTCATTGGATGCTTGCAATGAAGCCATTATATTCTCTTGAATTTCTTCAAGAGTAATTTCCTCTGGCGAGAAAGTTTCGATACGCATAGATTGTAAATCGTTTTCTTGGTTAAACAATAGGTCTTTATTTGGTTCTTCAGCAGTTAACTCATAGCCCTCCAACACAGTGATGAAATAGTTATTACTATCACTTTCCGTTAAG
>JAZQNT010000430.1:0-6414 GCA_045627505.1 Nocardioides sp. | reverse complement strand
CCAGCTGGGCGAGCCCTACGTCTGGGGCGGCGCCGGCCCGAACGCGTGGGACTGCTCCGGGCTGACCATGAAGGCGTGGGCAGCGGGCGGCAAGACGTTGCCGCACTGGTCGGTCGGTCAGTACCGCGCCACGACCCCGGTCGCCGCCTCGAAGCTGCAGCCCGGTGACCTGGTCTTCTGGGGCGACAACGCCACCAAGCCCGACACGATCTTCCACGTGGCGCTCTACGTCGGGAACGGCCAGATCATCCACGCCCCGCGCACCGGACGTCCGGTGGTCCAGGAGTCGATCACCTACTGGCGGACGCCGGACTTCTACGGCCGTCCCTGACCTCGGTCGCCCGTGTGGGTGAGCCACGTCGCGTTTCGCACGTGGAGGCCGTGGCTAGCCTCACAGGTATGAGCGACGCGAACGTCACTGACCGCCCGTCCACCCTCCCTGCCGACGTCCCGCGCAGCCCGGCCCCCGAGCCGGGGCGCCCGCCGCAGGTCGACGTCGATGCTCTCACCGAGCTCCTCGACGGCCCCTACGCCGCTGTGCGCCGCGAGGTCCGCGAGGCGCTGGTCGCGCACGCCGGGCTCCTGTCCGAGGCCGAGACCCTCGACAAGGACGCCTACCGCGAACGCGTCAAGGACGTCGTCCTCGAGCTCACCGCCGGCGGGCGAACCGGGCTGGGGTTGCCGACCGAGTACGGCGGCGGGGGTGATCTGGGTGCCTCGATCGCGGCCTTCGAGACCCTCGCCTACGCCGACCTCTCGGTGATGACGAAGGTCGGCGTCCAGTTCGGCCTGTTCGGCGGTGCCGTGCTCCAGCTGGGCACGAAGAAGCACCACGACCGGTGGATGGCCGACATCGTGTCCGGGCGTCTGCTGGGCTGCTTCGCGATGACCGAGACCGGCCACGGCTCCGACGTGGCAGGCGTGCGCACGGTGGCCCGATTCGACCCCGAGACCGACGAGTTCGTGGTCACCACCCCCGACGACGACGCACGCAAGGACTACATCGGGAACGCCGCCGCCCACGGCGAGCTGGCCGTGGTGTTCGCCCAGCTCGAGGTCGCCGGCGAGCGGCACGGGGTGCACGCCGTCGTCGTCCCGATCCGGGTCGACGGCCAGCCCGCACCCGGTGTGCGGATCGAGGACTGCGGGCTCAAGCTCGGCCTCAACGGCGTGGACAACGGACGACTGTGGTTCGACGACGCGCGGGTGCCGCGGGAGAACCTGCTCGACCGGTTCGCCCAGGTCAGCGCCGACGGCGTCTACTCCAGCGACATCGAGTCGCAGGGGCGTCGCTTCTTCACCATGCTCGGCACCCTGATCCAGGGCCGGGTCAGCGTGGGCGGCGCGGGCGTGAACGCCGCCAAGGTGGCGCTCACCGTCGCGGTCAACTACGCCGATCGCCGTCGGCAGTTCGAGGGCACCCCCGGGGGCACCGAGCGGCTGCTGCTCGACTACGGGCAGCACCAGCGCCGGTTGCTGCCGCTGCTGGCGCGCACCTATGCCCTGCACTTCGCCCAGGAGGTGCTGGTCGGGCAGCTGCACGAGGTCTTCTCCGCCGCTCCCGGCGAGGCCGACGAGACGACGCGCAAGTTGCTGGAGTCGCGCGCGGCGGGCACCAAGGCACTCGCCACCTGGCACGCCACCCGGGTGATCCAGGAGTGTCGCGAGGCGTGCGGCGGTGCCGGCTACCTCAGCGTCAACCGGTTCGCCGCGCTGAAGGCCGACACCGACGTCTTCACCACGTTCGAGGGCGACAACCACGTCCTGCTCCAGCTCGTGGCCAAGGGGCTCCTCACCGACTACTCCGGCGGGTTCAGCGAGCTGGACCAGTTCGCGATGGTGCGGTTCGTGGCCGGCCTCGCCGTCGACACGGTGCTGGAGAAGACCGCCGCGCACCGCGTCCTCGAGCGGATCCGCGACGTCCTGCCCGGCGGAAAGGAGGAGGTCGGGGACGTCGAGGCCGGAATCCTCGACACCGACCACCAGCTCGCCCTGCTGCGCTTCCGCGAGGAGCACATGATCGAGACCGCCGCCCGTCGGATCCAGGGCGGGGTGAAGGCCGGCGGGGAGGCGGGCGAGGTCTTCTCCCGCGTCCAGGACCACGTGATCGCCACCGCCCGCGCGCACGTCGAACGGTTGGTGCTCGAGGCGTTCGTGGACAAGGTGAAGGCGCTGCCCGAGGGCGACAACCGCTACGCGCTGGAGCTGCTCCTGGACCTGTTCGCCCTCTCGACGATCGAGGCCGACCGGGCCTGGTTCATCGAGCACGGGCGCCTCTCCACGCCGCGCTCGAAGGCGATCACCGCCGAGGTCAACGTGCTGTGCCGCAAGGTCCGGCCGCTGGCCACGCAGCTGGTGGACGCGTTCGCCGTACCCGCCGAGCTGCTGCGGGCCGCCGACCTGCTCGACTGAGCCTGCTCGGCTGACGGCTCCCCGCCTGCCCGCTCCGACGCAGAAATGCAGGACGGGCCGCAGCCGGTGCGGCTGCGGGGCGTCCGGGCGTCAGGCGGGAGGGATATCAGTGACCCTCGGCCTCGAAGCGCTTGCGGGAGGCCTCGATCTCGGCCTCGGCCTCGGCCTTGCCGACCCAGTCGGCGCCGATGACGTGCTTGCCCGGCTCGAGGTCCTTGTAACGCTCGAAGAAGTGCTTGATCGCGTCCAGGTCGAACTGCGACACGTCGCCGAGGTCCTGGATGTGGTCGAACCGCGGGTCGACCGGGACGCACAGGACCTTGTCGTCGCCGCCGGCCTCGTCGACCATCTTGAACATGCCGATGGCGCGGGACTCGACGATCACGCCGGGGTAGACCGAGCGGGGCAGGAGGACCATCGCGTCCAGCGGGTCGCCGTCCTGACCGAGGGTGTCCTCGATGTAGCCGTAGTCGGCCGGGTACTCCATCGAGGTGAAGAGGTAGCGGTCCAGCCGGACGCGACCAGTCTTGTGGTCCACCTCGTACTTGTTTCGCTCCCCCTTGGGGATCTCGACCGTAACGTCGAAGGACATGCGTCTTTCACCTCGTCATTGTGATGGAACTGCAAGCGTGGGGGTGGTGCAGGCGCCTCGCCGAGGGGCCGCCGACGCACAACCATCGGTCAGTCTCGCGCACAATGGCCCCCGACACCCACTCGGGAAGGAAACTTCGTGGCGCGACGTGACGCACGGCACGGTACGCGGCGACGCCGCAGGGGCCCCGGCAGGGTCGCCCTGTGGGCGCCCCTCCTGCTGACGCTGGCCCTGTTCGGCGCCGCCGTCGCGGCCGACCTCTCCGAGTTCGGTCCCGAGCAGCTCGGATGGAAGGGCGCGGACCCGTCCAGCGACCCCGCCGCGGTGCACGCCCCGGGCCTCGGTGAGGTGCCCGAGGTGGACGCCGTGGCCGGCGAGGCGCCCGAGGGCACGCCGTTGGCCGACGCCGTGCGCGGCGCGCTCTCGGGCAAGCTGGACCGCAAGATGCTGGGCCGGAACGTGGTGGTCGCGGTGGCCGACATGGACGGCGAGGTCGCCTGGTCCTCCAACGAGGGCCAGATCACTCCTGCGTCCACCACCAAGGTGCTCACCGCCGTGGCGGCGTTGGAGACGCTCGGACCCGACCACCGCTTCACCACCTCGGTGGAGCGCGGCGCCGCGCCCGACGAAATCGTGCTGGTGGGCGGCGGCGACCCGTACCTGAGCGCCGAACCGGTCTCGACGAACGCGTTCCCCGAGCGCGCCGACCTCACCACGCTCGCCCGCGACGCTGCCGCGAAGCTCGCCGAGGCCGGTGTGACGAAGGTGAAGCTGCGCTACGACGCGTCCCTGTTCACCGGCCCGGCCGACAACCCGAAGTGGGAGCGCGGGTACGTCGCCGACGAGGTGGTGGCCCCGATCAGCGCGCTCGCCGTGGACTCCGGCCGCGACCCGTCCGGATGGGGGCGGGTGGAGGACCCGGCGAAGGCCGCGGCCACGGCGTTCGCCTCCGCGCTGGAGGACGAGGGCCTCAGCGTCGGACGCCCCCAGGAGGGGAAGGCGGAGGGCGCGGGCACCCGGCTCGCGTCGATCGACTCCGCCCCGGTGGCGCAGATCGTGGAGCGGGTCCTGGACGTCTCGGACAACGAGGGCGCCGAGACGCTGGCCCACCACGTCGGCCTCAGGGTCGACGACGACGGTTCGTTCGAGGGGGGAGCCCGGGCCGTGCTGTCCACCCTCACCGGGCTCGGGGTGGAGACCGACCGGGTCGTGCTGCACGACGGCTCTGGCCTGGCCCGCGGCAACCGGGTCACGGCGAAGGCGCTGCTCCAGACCCTGGCCCTGGCGGCCGACGAGGAGCACCCGCACCTGCGCCCTGCCCTTGACGGACTTCCGGTCGCGGGCTTCACGGGTTCGCTGGCCAGGCGCTTCGACGTCGGCGCGGACAGCGGGCTCGGGCGGGTGCGGGCCAAGACCGGCACCCTCACCGGGATCCACCTGCTTGCCGGGACGGTGACCGGTGCCGACGGCGTCCCGATGCTGTTCGTGGCCGGAGCCGACCGGGTCCCGTCGGCGAAGACGCTGGACGCTCGGGCCCGCCTCGACCAGATCGCGGCGGCCCTGGCCGCCTGCAGGTGCGCGGAGCCCGGATCGGGGTCCGCCGCGGCGTCCCGCTGACCCAGCGCTGACCGGCGCTGACCCGGTGCCCAGCACCCGGGTTCTCTCGGCTCGTGCCTTGGCCCGGCAGTTAGTGTCCTCACATGAGTGCCACCCCCGCCGCCGGTGCCGGCCAGGCAGTCTCGCCCATCGACTGGGAGTTCGCCGTCCGCGTGGGCGCGCGCACCTCCAAGGCGCAACCCGAGGTGAGCGCCGCCGAGGCGGCCCGGGCGGTCGCCGACCTGCGGGCGGGGGCGGCACATGCCGCCGAGCTGGTCAACGACTGGTGCGAGCTCGGGGGAGAGGTGGGGCAGGCGCCGCTGCAGGTGGTGGACCGCGAGGGCTGGATCCGCGCCAACACCCAGACCTTCTCCGTGCTGCTGGAGCCCGCCGTCTCCAAGCTCCTCACCAGGACCCCCGGCTCGCGGCTCGTCCGGACGGTGGGGTCGCGCGCCGCCGGGGCGGAGATGGGAGCGCTGCTCGGTTTCCTCGGCTCACGCGTGCTGGGGCAGTTCGACCCGTTCCACGGCGAGCACGGGAGGCTGCTGCTGGTGGCCCCCAACGTCGTCCAGGCCGAGCGCGACCTCGACGTCGACCCGGACGTGTTCCGGCTGTGGGTGTGCCTGCACGAGGAGGCGCACCGGGTGCAGTTCACCTCGGTCCCGTGGCTCAGGGACCACGTCCGGGGGCTGGTCGAGGAGGTCACCAGCCAGGTGGACGCCACCCACGTCTCCCCCGAGGCGATCGCCCGCGCGGTGGAGACGATCCGGGGCACCGGTGAGGGCCCCAGCGCCGGGTTGGCCGCCGCGTTCGCCTCCCCGGCGCAGCTGGAGCTGCTCGAACGGGTGACCGGCGTGATGTCACTGCTCGAGGGCCACGCCGACGTCGCGATGGACGCCGTGGGCGACCTGGCCATCGACCCGGCCGCGGTGCGCTCGGTGCGACGCAAGTTCAACGAGCGACGCAAGGGCGTCAGCACCCTGGACCGGCTGACGCGCCGCCTGCTCGGCCTCGAGGCCAAGGCCGCGCAGTACCGCGACGGCTACCGGTTCGTGCAGGCCGTCACCGACAGCGTCGGCAAGAGCGGGTTCAACGCCGTGTTCACCTCGCCCGACACGTTGCCGTCGAAGGCCGAGATCCTCGATCCTCCGACGTGGGTGCGGCGGGTGCACGGCTGATGACGCTCCACCCTGCCGTCGCCGCGGTCCGGCTCGCCGTGCGTCGGGCCCTGACCGACCTCGAGGCCCGGCGCGACCCCGAGGCCGGGGGAGACGGCGCACCGACCGTCGTGGTGGCCACCTCCGGCGGGGCCGACTCCCTGGCCTTGTTGGCCGCCACGGTCTTCGAGACCCGACGCAGCGAGTGGCGGGTGGTCGGGGCCACCGTCGACCACGGACTCCAAGAGGGCTCCGCGGAGCAGGCGCAGCGGGTGCTGGCGCAGATGCGGGAGCTGGGGGTGGACGAGACCGTGGGCGTCCGGGTCACCGTGCAGGGGGCCGGGCAGGGTCCGGAGGCCGCCGCGCGTCAGGCCCGGTACGCAGTACTGGACGAGGTGGCCGAACGGTTCGGGGCCGAGGCGGTGCTGCTGGGCCACACCCTGGACGACCAGGCCGAGACGGTGCTTCTGGGCCTGACCCGCGGCAGCGGCGGTCGTTCGATCGCCGGCATGCGCCCCGGGTTCGGCCGCTACCGCCGTCCGCTGCTGGGGGTGCGCCGGGCACTTCGTAAATGAAGGAGATGGTTTCGCCGATGGTAATCACAGAGTTGAGGTCGTGGGTGTTGACAATGGTGGTGATGCCGAATTCGTGGGTGAT
>JAZQNT010000429.1:0-1902 GCA_045627505.1 Nocardioides sp. | reverse complement strand
AGAACAACCAGCAGCAAAACCAGGATCAGCAGCAGAACAAGAACCAGGATCAGCAGAGTCAGCGGGACCAGCAGAATCAGCAGCAGGATCCGAAGGACGATCAGCGGACAAGGGCGAGATCCTCACCCGGATGTCCCTGTGGTGGTTCGAGCAGCTGAGGGACCTGGTCCCCAACCACGTGATCTCCGCCGACGTCCCCGCGTCGGTCAAGGGCCGTGCGGTGATCGTGGAGTCCCTCGACATGTACCCGGTCGAGTGCGTGGCCCGCGGTTACCTCACCGGCTCCGGCCTGATCGACTACAACGAGACCGGCGAGGTCTGCGGCATCGCGCTGCCGGCCGGACTGGTCGAGTCGTCTCGCCTCGAGACCCCGATCTTCACCCCGGCCGCCAAGGCAGCCGTCGGCGACCACGACGAGAACGTCTCCTACGACGCCGTTGTGCGGACCGTCGGTGCCGAGCGCGCCGCCGAGCTGCGTGAGCTCACCCTGGCCGTCTACTCGCGGGCCGAGTCGGTCGCCCGTGAGCGCGGCATCATCCTGGCCGACACCAAGTTCGAGTTCGGTGCCCGCGCCGACGGCACCACCGTGCTGGGCGACGAGGTGCTCACCCCCGACTCCTCACGCTTCTGGCCCGCCGAGGGCTACGCGCCGGGCAAGGTCCAGCCGTCCTACGACAAGCAGAACGTGCGCAACTGGCTGCTCTCGCCCGCGTCGGGCTGGGACAAGAAGTCCGACACCCCGCCGCCGGCGTTGCCCGCCGAGGTGGTCGAGCTGACCCGCGCCAAGTACGTGGAGGCGTTCGAGCGCCTCACCGGCACCACCTTCTGACCCGCACGCGCGAGGCCCTCCCGGACGTTTCGCCGGTGGATCACGGAGGGCCTCGCGCCGGACGCCTCCTCGACCTGAGCAGAAACCGCCCCTCGGGCGCCCGCCTTCCCTACGATCCGGCAGGTGGCGTGCGACTTCCCCGACTCCCGGCAGACCCCGTTGGCGGAGGTGGACCGTGCCCTGGTCCACGCCCTGCAGATCGATCCCCGGGCGCCGTGGGCCCGGATCGCCCAGGTGCTCCGGGTGGACGCGGCCACGGCGGCCCGCAGGTGGGCCGCGATCGCCGATGCCGGGATCGCCTGGTTCACCGTCCGGGCCACCGCGGAGCGGGACGTCGACTGCGGTGACGTCGCGCTGGTGGTGCTCGCCGGGCCGGTGAGCCCCGAGGAGGAGGTCACCTGGTGCGCGCTGCCCTGGGTGCTCAGCGTCGAGCGGACCTCGGTGGGGCTGGTGCTGCTGGTGGAGGGGCACGGTGGCCTCTGGGCGGTGGACTCCCGTCTGCGGGAGACCTTCGCGCGCCCCGGGCGGGAGATGCGTGTCGAGTACGCGGCCGACGTGCCGCGCGCGGACTCCCAGTGGCGGTTGTCGGTGCTGGAGGAGCAGTGGGCGCGGTCGCTGGAGCCGGCGCCGGTGGTCGCCGAGCGCATGCGCCCGCCGCGGGAGGAGGTCGTCGACGAGGTCACCGCGCTGCTGCGCGAGGACGCGCGGATGCCGTTGGGTGCCCTCGCGTCCCGGTTGGGGGTCTCCGACGCCACGGCACGCCGCACGGTCGAACGGCTCCTCGGCCAGGGGCTGGTGCGGGTGGGGTGCGACGTGGCGATGCCGCGGGTCGGCCTGGGCCGCGGGGTGGTGCTGCGCGTCGAGGGGTGGGACGCTCCGGCGGCTGCTGGCGAGGTGCTGGCCCACCCGTCCGTGCACCGACTGCTCACCACCGTCGGACCGGTCCGGGCCACGGTGAGCCTCCGGCTGGGCGCGCTGAGCGAGCTGCCCGCGCTGGAGGAGAAGTGGAGCGGGATCCGGGTCGTCGACCGGTGGACCGTGACCGCCGTGCTCAAGCGCAACGGGCACCTGCT
>JAZQNT010000428.1:0-5681 GCA_045627505.1 Nocardioides sp. | reverse complement strand
TGATGTTACTAGTATTTCGGACTTTATAAATGATTTAATGAACGATTAATATGGGACGCTTTGAAACTATTCTAATATTCAAGGATAAGTCACTAAGACAAAATCTTGACAATTATAAAAAACTGTCAGAATTGTCATATTTGGATGATCTCTGTCCTGAGTTTATAACTGCTAAAGCTACAAAGAAATTCGTGCTATTCGACAGTGATGCAGCGTTTGAATCAAACGATATCAACTATCTGACGACGGTAGAGAAAGACGAATATATGGTCTTCTGCTTGTCTGAGTATGCGGATTTCTGGAAGCAATTTCTTAAACCTAATGATCGTGATTTTGTGAAAGGTCTTTTTGACGGTCTGCCAAGCTCTACAGAAGAAGACTTTTATCAAGATATTCTATCTTAATCATGATGTATTAGGGTAACTAACAATGCCGATTCCCTGTTAACAGGAATGGCTGACGCTACGAGATAGTGTTGGTTATGGAGGCAGTAAATGAAGTACTCTGGCTATGATGCTTGAGTACTTCTTTTTGTTTACAGGGGAGGTCATAAAACAAAATAGAATGTTGTATTACTATAGATTGATAACCATTTGTGAACTATATTCATCAAATTCTTGATTAGAGCCTTATGTGTCAAACTTAACACAAGACATTGACATTGTCGAATCTTGATGATACTTGCGCCTGATAGGTTTTGCGTGTTCTCAATGACTTATTTTGCCATCATACGATTAAATATTACAGAATTCAAATGCCATAAAGAAAAATTTTGTAACTTTGCCTTCAGTAAACATTGAAGAAAATAGTAGTTATCTTTTTTGCTAACACCTTAAAAGATACGATTTTATTCTATTGTATATACAAAATTTACATGTAAATTTTGTCAAATTCACGTTAAATATTATAATGCAACTAAATTAAGATTAATTCAAGTATTTTTTTTTCATTATGGACAACAAAGAAGAAATAATAAACGAGGTTGCATGTTCCTTGCACATTAAACCATCAGACATACTTATTACATCTGGTTCTGTGTCTGACATTTTCCACATAAAGCTTAAAGTGTGGAAAACACATTTTCAATTCTTACAAAACCTAAATGCAAAATACAACATTTACTGTATCTATACGGATGATATTGCAATATGTTTAGAAATATCAAGAAAAAGTCCGTCGAGCTCCTCGACGTCGAGGCAGGCGGTGGCGAGTGCGGACCGCACCTGGGCGTCGGTGGCGTCGGGCACGGCCAGGCGCACGTTCGAGGCCACCGTCCCTCCGACATGGCGGCGCCGGCGACACCCAGGCCCGCGCCCACCAGGGCGGCCAACGTCACCCGGGGCAGGCGCACGTCCGTGACGACGAGCGCACCGTCCACCTCCGAAGGCCGTCCCAGGGCGGCGTCCCACAGGGCCCGGAGGGTGTCGACGGGTGCGATCGACACAGGGCCGACACCCAGGGAGAGCGCCGCCACCGCGGGGGTGAGCAGCCCGAGGACGAGCAGCAGCACGCTCCCGCGCCCGAAACGGTGGGAGTGCGAGGTGGTCACGGCGCTGGTCGAGGAGCCAGCCAGGGAGGACTGGGCCGAAGAGGTGGGGACTGTGGTGGGAGGCATGGGTCCTCGCGGTCGGGGCAGGGCAGGGCAGAAGAGCGTCAGGATGCAGACGGCGGCACCCGGAGGGACCCTATAGATAATGAGAATCATTATCAAAGCCTGGGTCATCCTCGTCCCTTCGAAGGACCCCGCGGTTCTGCCAGAGTGGGCTCATGGCGACGCTCCGCAGTCTCGTGTCCGCGCTCCTGGTCCTCGCCGGTCTGGCCACGGCTGCCTTCGCCGCCCCGGCCACCTGGGCCCAGCGGCACCTGCTCGACACCGACGAGTGGACCGACACCGTCGGGCCGTTGATCCACGAGCCGGAGGTCCAGCGTCAGGTCAGCGACTCGCTGGTGGACGCCGCCGACCAGGACCGCACGTGGCCGTCAGCGGTGCGCGACCTCGTGACCCGGGTGACCGACGAGGTGGTGGACACCGACGCCTTCGCCAAGGTCTGGGAGCGCGCGGTGCGGCTCTCCCACGAACAGCTCGTCGACGCGGTCCGCGACGAGGGCAAGGGGATCGAGGTGCAGGACGGCGTCGTGACCGTCGAGGTGGAGCCCCTGTTCCGCGAGCTCCTGCCGCGGCTCGAGCGGGCCGGGGTGCCCGGAGCCACCGACCTGCCGGTGCCCGACACGAAGATCGTGCTCGAGGACTCCGAGAGCGCCGCCCGGGCACTCGAGGCGGCAGGTGAGGTGGACGCGTGGGCCAGGCCAAGCGTGGCGATCGCGGCTGCACTGCTCCTGCTCGGCGTGCTGGTGTCGCGCAGACCGGCGCTCGCCCTGATGGTCTCCGGTGGGGGCCTGCTGCTGGTGGCCATCGTCGAGTGGCTGGTGTGGGTCGTGTCCGAGGACCGGTGGGAGGACGCAGGCGGTGACCCCACGGGCCACGTGCTGGTGCAGGCGTTCACCGGCTCCGTGGAGCGGTGGCTCGCGGTGCTTGGCGCGATAGGCGTCTGCGTCCTGCTGCTCGGGGTGCTGTGGGCGGTGCTGGACCGCAGGAACGGGGGGCGGTCGCTGCCGGGCGGCCGCAACCGCGCACCAGTCCGTCCCGCCCGTCCCGGAGGCGCCGCGGGATGAGCGAGCTCCCGCACGCCCCGCTGGGTGTGCACTCCGAGGTGGGACGGCTGCGCACCGTCGTGGTCTGCGCACCCGGGCAGGCCCACGCCCGCCTCACCCCGGCCAACTGCGACGACCTGCTCTTCGACGACGTCCTGTGGGTGGAGCGGGCTCGGGCCGACCATGCGCAGTTCGTCGCCACCCTGCGCGAGCGCGGTGTGGAGGTCCTGGACTTCATCGACCTCCTGGCCGAGACGCTCGTGGAACCAGGAGCCCGTACCTGGGTGCTGGACGCCCAGGTGCACCCGCACCGGGTGGGCGTCGAACTGGTCGACGCGGTCCGCTCCCACCTCGACGGCCTCGGGGGCCGCGAGCTCGCCGAGACCCTCGTCGGAGGGTTGGCGCCCGAGGAGTTCGGGGAGCTGTCCGGGGCGAGCGACCTGATGCGGTTCGTCGCCGACTCACGGGGAGCCTCGGAGTTCCTGCTGCCACCGCTGCCGAACCTGCTCTACACCCGCGACACCACCAGCTGGATCCACGAGGGGGTCATCCTCAACCCGCTGCACTACGCCGCGCGCACGGAGGAGACCCTGCTGGCCACGGCCGTGTACCGCCACCACCCCCGGTTCGCCGGTCGGGTCACCGAGTGGTGGGGTGACCCCACCCAGGACTGGGAGCTGGCCACCCTGGAGGGGGGCGACGTGATGCCGATCGGCCACCGGACGCTGCTGGTCGGGCTCTCCCAGCGCTCCTCACGGCAGGGGGTGAGCTCGCTGGCCTGCGCGCTGTTCGCGCAGGGGGTGGTCGACCGGGTGGTGGTGGCCGTGCTCCCGCGCACCCGCGCCGCGATGCACCTGGACACCGTGCTCACCTTCGCCGACCGTGACCTGGTGCTGGTGCACCCCGACGTGACCGACCACGTCCGCACCTTCTCGCTGCGGCCGGGCCGGGCCGGCGCCCTGGACGTCCGTGCTGAGGCGGGCAGCCTGGTGCAGGTGCTCGCCGACGCTCTGGGGCTGCCCGGCCTGCGGGTCGTCGACACCGGCAGCAGCCCGTCGGTGCGGGCTCGGGCGCAGTGGGACTCCGGCGCCAACCTGGTGGCGGTGGAGCCGGGCGTGGTCGTGGCCTACGACCGGAACACCCACACCAACGGCCTGCTGCGCGAGCAGGGCGTCGAGGTGCTCGAGATCGTGGGGTCCGAGCTCGGCCGCGGGCGCGGCGGAGGACGCTGCATGACCTGTCCGGTCAGCCGCGACCCGGCCTGAGGCAGGATCGCGGCTCCCGGACGACGCCCGGGCGCCTAGCCCTGACGCTGCTTGAGCGCCTCGGTGAGCATCGCCACCATGGCCTCGACCTGGATGTCGGCGGAGCTGATCTCCTCGTCCGAGCCGTCCAGCGCGCGGGCGGCCAGACCGGCCTTGGAGTCGATGAGCTCGGCGATCCGGGTGTCCACGGTCTGGTTGGCGATGATGCGCCACGCGGTGACCGGCATCTCCTGGCCGATCCGGTGGACCCGGTCGACCGCCTGGGCCTGCTCGGCGTCGGTCCAGGAGAGCTCGGCGAGCACCACGTTGGACGAGACCTGCAGGTTCAGACCGACGCCGGCAGCGGTCAGCGAGCAGACGACCACCTCGACGTCCTCGTCGTTGACGAAGGCGTCGATGTTCCGCTGGCGCACTGTGGCGGACTGGTTGCCGCGCACCGAGGCGTACTTGATGCCGCGCTCGGCGAAGATCTTCTCGCAGGTGTCCATGACGTCGACGTGCTTGGCGAAGAGCACGACCTTGCCGACGCTGCGGGCCAGCTGGGCTGCGTAGTCGGCGGCCAACGGGGCCTTCGCGGTGCCGATCCGACGGATCATCGAGAAGACGTTCTCGCCCGAGTTGTCGTCCGACGCCTCGTCGCGCTCCCACTCGGCCACCCGGCGCACGAGCTCCTCGTCGATCCCCTCGACGCGGTTCTCCTCCGCCCGGGCCGCGACCACGCGGTCGTAGCGGTCCAGCAGGCGCCTGGCCAGCTCGCGCTCGGCAGCGCGGATCGAACGTCCGGCCTCGCCCTCGAGCTCGACCGGGATGTCGGCGATCCGGCGGGCCGGGATGTCGGAGGCCACGTCGACCTTGCGACGACGCACGATGCCCATCTCCACCACCGAGCGGCGGGCCGCGGGGTAGAAGGCCTTGTCGTCGGGGGCATAGCCGGACTCCTCCAGCTTGGCCATCAGCTCACCGAGTGGCTTCTTCTCGTCGATCCAGCCGAGGAACTCCCAGATCGAGGTGAAGTCCTCGATGTCGTTGATCAGGGGGGTGCCGGTCAACGCCATCATCAGCGGGGCGACCTGGCGCTCGCGGATCGCGTCGGCGATCTTCAGCACCAGTTGCGAGCGCTGCGACTTGCGGTTCTTGATGAAGTGCGCCTCGTCGACCACCATGCCGCGGAAGCCGAAGTCGGCCATCCACGCGGCGTGCCGGTCCAGCACCTCGTAGTTGACGACGATGACGTCTGCGAAGCCGTCGAGGTCGTGCCCGTCGCCGTGGATCACGGTGGTCCTGCGTCGCGGGAGCCAGTGCGCGGCCTCGCGGGCCCAGTTGGTCTTGACCACGTTCGGCACCACCACCAGCAGCGGGAACGCGTCCGCGGCGTCCGCTGCGACCAGGGACTGCGCCGTCTTGCCCAGACCCGGTTCGTCGGCGAGCAGGAAGGTGCGGTGACCGGCCTTGACCGATGCGACGAGGCGGGCCTGGTGCCGCATCAGCTCCAGGCCGTCACGGGTGGTGCGGTTCTCCGGGTCGGGCAGGTCCATGCAGGCGGCCGCGCCGTTGCCAAGCTCGAACGAGCGGAGCAGCGGGCCGATGAGCTCCCAGGAGGCGAGCCGGAACGTCTTGGGCTCCACCTTCTTGGCGGCGGCGTCGAAGTCGGGGCGCTGGAACGGGTTCGAGAGCTGGCGCGAGACCACCGGCTGCGGCACCACCCGGCGCTCGCTGGCCAGCAGGGGGTCGTTCTGCTCGGCCTCGGGTTCGTCGTCGACGAAC
>JAZQNT010000427.1:0-2404 GCA_045627505.1 Nocardioides sp. | reverse complement strand
ATATGGATAGAATAGCAAAAGCACTTCTTACTAACGGAAAAGAGATCGAATATGTCATTACTGACAATCCTCCGAGAGGTGGAATGAAGCATACATATTTTCCGCGCCGGTTCCGGTTGTCGAGAGCCCCTCGCGGGTGTCGTCCTTCGTCCTGCCCACCCTGCCCGCGTCCGCTCCGGCACCGACCCGGCCCGCCCCCACCCCGGTGAGCACAGCGGTGCCCCGCGGCGCCTCGCCGAGCCACCCGGTGCGCACCCCCACCGGGGCCGCTGCGGCCTCCTCGACGCCGCCGGTCACCACCGCTGGTCCCGCCCGACACACCCAGGAGGACTCCGTCTTCGGCGAGCTGTTCGCCGAGGGCGACGGCGAGGAGTGGTTGCGCCACCGCGACCTGGCCCTGCACGTCTCCACGGGCACGGTCGAGGCCATGGGCCAGAGCGTCCAGCTCGACCAGGCCGAGGTCGCGCTGCTGGCCGCACTGATGGAGTCCGGGACCCGTGTGCGGAGCACGGCAAATCTGGTCCTGGCCCTCCGCGGGGAGTCCTACGTGACCACCTACTACGTCAACGACGCGGACAAGCGCGCCGTGCTCGACCACATGGAGAGCCTGCGCCGCAAGATCGGCGACACCGGTCCCAGTCCCGTCTGGATTGAACCGGTGCGCGCCGTCGGGTTCCGCATGACGGCCGGGTGACGGACCGGGCGGTCAGCGTGGAAGAGCAGTCACCAGCCGGCGGACTTCATCATCTGGATCGCTCGCTCGGCCCAGAACTGGCCGGCCTCCGGTCCGCCACCGCAGGTTCCGTCGCTCTCGCCCGGGGGCTTGACCCACAGGCGTCCGTCCATCGCGCCGCCCCAGTCCACCGGACCGGGCAAGGCGCCGACGGCACGTCCACCGGGGTTGCACCACGAGCCGTTGTATCCGGCGCCGGCTCTTCCCGTGTCGACCACGAAGAACGAGCCGCCCAGCAGCGAGGAGACGCGGTTTCCGAAGACCCGCTCTCCGTCCTCGGCGCCGTAGCCAGCCACGTTGAGCGAGAATCCGCGGACCCGGTGCACGCCGACCTTCTCGAGGCGCTCGGCAATCGTCTCGGCGTCGACCCAGGCGGAGTGACCGGCGTCCACGTAGGTCACGGGACCCGAGGCCAGGATTCCGACCGCCTTGTTGAGCAGGCCGAGGCGCTCGTGGTCCAGGCGGCAGGAGTTCACCGACGCAAGGGCGTCCGGTTCGAGGATGACCACGGAACCGGAACCGGCGTTCTCCGCGATCTCCTGCACCCAGTCGAGGTAGCCGTCGAGGGAGGTACCGCCACCGGAGTACCCGTGGATGCAGTCACGCTGGGGAATCCCGTAGATCACGAACACGGGGACCTTGCCCGCGTCCTGGGCCTGCATCAGGACGTCGGCCACATGGGCACCGACCTCACCCTCCGGGTACGCCTCGGGCAGCAGCCAGAAGCCCGTCGGCACCTCAGCGAGTCGGCTGAGCAGTGCTCCGCCCGCGGTCCCCTCAGCAGCGAAGGCTGCCTCAGCAGCGGGGGTGTAGGGCGAGGCGAAGAGTTCGTGTCCGGCCAACGGGTTGCCGACGAGCGGGACGTCGTCGGCAGGTTCCTCGGGGGCCTGCGCGGGCGAGACCGACGAGACGACGGGCGGGCTTCCCGCGCCGCCCACCGCGCCGGTGGACGTGCCTGCGGGAAAGCTGCCGGCGCAGCCGCTGAGCGCGAGTCCCAGCGACAGGAACGCTCCGAGAAGGCCATGGCGGCCGGCCCGGAAACCGGTACGACCGGTAGAGCGTTCCATGGACCTGATGTTAGTTCAACTACCTGTTGCGCACGCCGAAACAAGTTCGATTGAGGAGCAGTTCAAGCAATGACCCCCATGCAGACCTGGATGCGGCGAACCCTGACCAGCGCCCTCGCGGTGCTGGTCGCCGGGACGCTCGCCGTCTCGCTGCCCGCGGCCACCACTGCCCGTGCGGTGACTCCCTCGACCGCAGACGTCGCTGCGGACGTCACTGCGGACGTCACTGCGGACGGACCGGGCGCCGATGCTCCCGCCTCTGAGCCCAGCGGCGCTGCGACGGCCACCCCGACCGGTACGCCCACGTCGACTCCCGATGTGACCCCGTCGGAGACGCCGAACGCGTCCCCCGGCGCTTCCGCAACCTCCAGTACTTCCACCACCCCCAGCGCCTCCCCGTCCGGCACGGCGGCCCCGAAGCCGCCCACAGGTCGGATCATCGGCAGGGTCGTCACCCCCTCCGGTGCAGGCATCGGCAAGTCCCGGGTCGTGCTGTTCGACTCTGACTGGAACTACGTGCGCGAGACCACCGCTCGCAGCACTGGCCGGTTCACGTTCTCCGGGGTCGCACCGGGCACCTACCGGTTGCAGGGCCAGGACGGTC
>JAZQNT010000426.1:0-4180 GCA_045627505.1 Nocardioides sp. | reverse complement strand
CGATCACCGAGGGCCTCGGCCAGGAGTGGTCGGTGCCGGGTATCTTCTTCAAGCCCTACCCGGCCAACCACTTCACCCACACCACCGTCGACGCCGGCGTCGCCTTCCGCGAGCAGGGCATCACGCCCGAGATGGTGGAGTCGGTCGTCGTGGGTGTGGCCGGTTCGACCGTGCGCACCATCGGTGAGCCGATCGAGGTCAAGCGCACCCCCGACACCGGCTACCAGGCGCAGTTCTCCGGACCGTACGCCTTCGCTGCCGGCCTGATCGGCGGCGGCGGCCTCGCGACCGGTCTGGACGACTACAGCGACGAGCTCGCCCAGGACCCGGCACGTCGGGCCCTCATGGCGAAGGTCGACGTCGTCGCCGACGAGAAGTGCAACGACATCTTCCCGTTCCAGTTCCCGGCCGTCGTCACGCTGCGTACGACCGACGGACGCGAGCTGGTCCAGGAGGTGCTCACCAACCGCGGTGGGCCCGCCCGTCCGCTGAGCCACACCGAGCTCACCCGCAAGTTCGCGGACAACGTGGCCGGTCGCGTGGCCGACGACGTCGCCGCCGCCGTGAGCACCCAGGTGCTCGCCCTCCAGGACGCCACCGACCTTCCCGGCGTCCTGGCCCCCCTCTCCACCTTCATCACCGACACCGAGGAGTCCAAGTGAGCGAGCTCGACCTCATCATCACCAACGTCCAGGCCGTCCTGCCTGGCCAGGCCGAGCCGCAGAGCGTCGACCTCGGCATCAAGGACGGCAAGTTCGCCCGCATCGAGGCCAACCTGGACCCGTCGCTGGCCGCCAAGGTCGTGGACGGCAAGGGCCGCACCGCGTTCCCGGGTGTCGTCGACGCCCACCAGCACTGGGGCATCTACAACCCGCTGTCCGAGGACGTGCGCACCGAGTCCCGCGCCTCCGCGCAGGGCGGCGTCACCACCTCGCTGTCCTACATGCGTTCCGGTCAGTACTACCTGAACAAGTCGGGTGACTACTCGGAGTTCTTCCCCGAGGTGCTGGAGAAGACCGACGGCAACGCCGCGATCGACTACACGTACCACCTGGCCCCGATGAGCAAGTCGCAGATCGACGAGATCCCGGCCCTGGTCAAGGACCACGGCGTGACCTCGTTCAAGGTCTACATGTTCTACGGCTCGTACGGCCTGCACGGTCGCTCGGACGACCAGTCGAAGTTCCTCATGACCCCCGAGGGTGAGCGCTACGACTACGCCCACTTCGAGTTCGTCATGCGCGGTGTGCAGAAGGCGCGCGAGGAGAACCCGGAGATCGCCGACCAGATCTCCCTCTCCCTGCACTGCGAGACCGCAGAGATCATGGCCGCCTACACCAAGATCGTCGAGGAGGAGGGCCAGCTCACCGGCCTCCCCGCCTACTCGGCCTCGCGTCCCCCGCACTCCGAGGGTCTGGCCGTCACGATCGCCTCCTACCTGGCGCACGAGACCAACCTGCCGACCATCAACCTGCTGCACCTGACGTCCCGCAAGGCCGTCGAGGCCGCGCTGACCATGGCCGCCGCGTTCCCGCACATCGACTTCCGTCGCGAGGTCACCGTGGGTCACCTCCTCGCCGACTGCGACACCGCGCACGGTGTCGGCGGCAAGGTCAACCCGCCGCTGCGTCCGCGTGAGGACGTCGAGGCTCTGTGGGGCTACCTGCTCGACGGCAAGATCGACTGGGTCGTCTCCGACCACGCGTGCTGCAAGGAGGAGCTGAAGTTCGGCACCCCCAAGGACGACGTGTTCGTCGCCAAGTCCGGCTTCGGTGGCGCCGAGTACCTGCTCGCCGGCATGGTCTCCGAGGGTCGCAAGCGCGGTCTCTCGCTGGGCCGCATCGCCGAGCTCACCGCCCAGAACCCGGCCGAGCGTTACGGCCTGGGCAAGACCAAGGGCGCCATCGCCGTGGGCAAGGACGCCGACCTCGCGCTGGTCGACATGGCCAACGAGTGGACCGTCCGCGCCGAGGAGTCCGTCTCCTCGCAGGAGTACACCCCGTTCGAGGGCGCCGAGCTGACCGCCAAGGTCACCGACACCTTCCTGCGCGGCACCCAGATCGTCACCGACGGTGTGGTTGCTGACCAGAACGGCGGCAAGTACCTGGCCCGCCCGACCGCCTGATCCGTCCCTGACGGACCGGCGGCGCGCGCGCAGCGCCCCCGTACGAGCGAAGGCCCCCTCCCACCGCGAGGGGGCCTTCGGCATGCGTGAGGGAAGGCTCACGAGGACCTTTCGTCATCCCGGACCGCGACCACGCCGATCCGGCGTCGGGTTCAGACCGGGTTGGCGACCGGGTCCCAGCGCTCGGCCTCGGCCCCGGGCACGCGGCGTTCCTTGATCACCGTGAGCTTCACCAGCTCGCCGTCGGTGAAGTGCTGCCACACGCGCGAGCGGAGTTCGCCCTGGGGACGGGTCATCTCGATGATCCGCTCCCCGGGGTTGTCCTGCCATCCGAAGGAGAAGATGATCGCCTCCTCGCCGATCCGCGACGTCGTGCCCCACATGTTGGTGTTGTGGAACTGGACGTCGTCGCCGTCAACGGTCGCGTGGTAGTAGTGCTGGTACGGCTCCTGCCCTTCGCGCAGGTAGGTCACCTTCTCGGTCCAGGCGGTGCCCTCCATGCGGCCCTCCTGGCGGGACCGGAAGTGGTCGAGGACGCTGCCGGCGGGGTCGAGCACGGTGTACGTGCCGTCCCAGACGCCGGCGACCTTGGTCCGCAGGATCTCGTTGATGCTGGTCATGGGTTCTCCTCGGTGGCGGGGGGCTGAACGGGTGCGGATGAGCACGTCCCGCCCCGTACGGGGGACGGGGCGGGACGCGCGACTGCGGGGCCCGCGGGTGCGGGCGAGCGGTTCTGGAGCCTGCTCAGACCAAGGACTTGGCCTCGTCGAGGAGCTCCGGGTGCACGACCTTCGACAGGTCGACCGCCTTCTTGGTGAGTCCGGAGGCGACCAGCGCCTCCTGCATCGACTCCCACTGGTTGACGTCCAGCTTCATGAGGTTCTCGCGGCCCGCGGCCAGGAACAGTGGACGCGCGACATCGAGCTGGGCCTGGGCCATGTCGACGGTGATCTCGCGGTTGTACTTCCGGAACCACTCGATCGTCTGCTTGTCGTTGTCGGGGTTGCAGGCGAACTCGAGGCCCTTGTAGTACGCGGCCAGCACCTTGACGACGATGTCGCGGTGCCGCCCCAGCTCGTCACGGGTGGTCACGAAGGAGTCGCCGGGCACCTTGATCACCGAGTCGAAGCTCCAGTGGTGGATCTTGTGGCCTGCCGCTTCCAACGCATTGCGCTCGGTGGCGCTGCCGACCCAGGCAACGACGTCGCCCTTGAGCGCGAACTGGTGGGCAGCGGTGCCCAGACCGGTCACCTTGCGCTTGATCGACGACGGCTTCACGCCTTGACGCACCGCCATCAGATCCATCATCTGGTCGGTGGTCCCCCCGGCGGAGACGATGCCGACGGACTTGCCCTCCAGATCGGCCATCGACCTGATCGGCTTCTCCGCCACCGACTGCAGCTCGAAGGCGGATGCCTGCACCGAGGTGCCGAACACGACGAACGGGGCATCCTCGTTGGCGATGGTGATCATCGAGCTCAACGGCTGGATGCGGCTGTACTCACTCGACTTGGCCAGAAGACCGGCGAGCGCCTGCGCGGTGCCGGTGGAGGAGACCAGCTCGCCGTTGATGCCGAGGTCAGCGAGGTACCCGGCCTCGCGGGCGATGATCTCGGGCGAGTTGCCCACCAGCCAGCCCAGGGCGCTCTGGTACGTGCGTGTCACCCCGTTCTTGGCCGTGGGCGCGGAGTCGTCGGAACCGCACGCGGTCAGCAGCGACGCCGCGGGGATGCTCAGGCCTACGCCCGCAGCCAGGGAGAGGAGGCCTCGGCGGGAGAAACCGGACTGGGTCATGGCGTTGCTCCTTCTACGTGGTGGACGGGCCACCGGTGGGTGGTGCTGAGTGGGTGGGACAATAAGCTTATCGTTTTCGTCGAGAAGTACAAAGTCTACGCCCCAAGTATCAATACCCATTGTTGCAGGAATTTTGTTTAATACTCGACATTTTTTTAATCCAACTTTTATCTCACCAATGAGATACTCTGTATCCCAACACATATGTCCATCCTTCTCTGACAGACCGTTATAGAAGCGATGGATTTCTTCTAAAACAAT
>JAZQNT010000425.1:0-5859 GCA_045627505.1 Nocardioides sp. | reverse complement strand
CTCACCGCGCAGCCCGGACGAGCTCAGCCAGCAACCGCGGGTAGGGCAGGCCGGCCGCGGCGGCCATCAACGGCACCTGTGAGGAGGCGGTCATCCCCGGCACCGTGTTCACCTCGTTGAGCACCCACCCGTCGGCGGTGAGGAAGAAGTCGACGCGCGCCACCCCGGCGCACCCCAGGGCCTCGAAGACGGCGCCCGCCTGCCTCCGCAGCTCGGCCGACGCCGGCCCGTCCAACAGGGCAGGCACCTCGAACCGGGCCGCGCCGTCGCCCGAGGAGTACTTGGCGTCGTAGTCGAAGAACCCGTCGACGTGCACCTCGAGGGCCGGCGTCACGAAGAGCGATCCGTCCGCCCGGCGGAGCACCGCGACGTCCACCTCGCGCCCGGTCAGGACCTCCTCGACGGGCACCCGGTCGTCCTCGGCGAACGCCGCCTTGAGGGCGAGCTCCAGCTCGTCGGGCTCCCGCACCAGCGAGACGCCGTTGCTGGACCCGGCCGCCACCGGCTTCACCACCACGGGCCCCCACCAGGGGACCTCGTCGCCGGGGCGCACCAGCGACCCGGACGCCACCCGCACCCCGACCGCCCGGGCCACCAGCTTCGTCACCCACTTGTCCATGCCCACGGCCCCGGCGCCCACGCCCGAGCCCACCAGCCGCAGGCCCAGGAGGGGGGCGAGCGCGGCGAGCGTCCCGTCCTCACCTCCTGGGCCGTGCACCAACGGGAACAGGACGTCGCAGCCGGCGATCCTTCCCATCGCCTGCGCCGCGTCCAGCGCGTTCCCGTCGGCGTCCTGCCAGCCACCCGTGCGGGTGACGTCCAGGCGCAGCACCTCGAACTCCGGCCCCCAGTCCCGTGCAGCTCAAGACTGCGCAGCGCACTGCACACCGAGTCGGCGGTGGCGAGCGAGACCTCGTGCTCGGAGTTGGCTCCGCCGCCGATCACCGCGATCCTCGTCATGCCGCGCACCCCTGCCGACGAGCTCCGGCCACGTACACACCCTGCACGTGGACGCCCTGCACGTGGACTCGACGCACCCGGGCGCCGATCCCGGTGATCACCTCGTGCTCGATGGTGTCACCCCACTGCGCCCATTCGGTGAGCGTCGGTTCGCCACGGCCTCCCGGCCCGAAGATCACCGCCTCCTCCCCCACCTGCACCGGGTCGTCGCCGAGGTCGACCACCACCTGGTCCATCGAGACCCATCCGACGAGCGGACGACGGCGCCCGCGGACCAGCACCTCGGCCCGCCCCGAAGCCCGACGCGGCACACCGTCGGCGTACCCGACCGGCAGCAGCCCCAGCCAGGTGGCGCGCTCGGTCAGGTGGTCCTGGCCGTAGCCCACGGGCTGTCCTGCGGTCACCCGGCGCACCTGGACGAACGGCGCGGTCAGGGTGGCGGCCGGACGCAGGTCGCTCGGCCCCGTGCCGACCGGGAGGCCCGGGTCGATGCCCACCAGCCCGGCGCCCACCCGCAGCGTGTCGTGGTGGCTCCCGGGGGCGCGCAGCGCCGCGGCGGTCGCCGCGAGGTGGCGCATGCGCGGGCGCAGCCCCGTGCCCCGGGCGATCCGGACCGCGCGGGCGAACCGCTCGAGTGCGGCACGGTGCAGCGGATGCTCCTCCTCGGGCACCCCGAGGTGACCCATCACCCCGACCACCTCGACGTGGCCGGCGCGCTCGGCGGCCCGGGCCCGGACGCAGAGCGCCAACCAGTCCGCCGGGGCGCACCCGTCGCGGGACATGCCTGCGTCCACGAAGAGGTGCACGCGCCGCCGACGTCCGGTGCACTGCGCAGCCGCCACCACGGCGTCGAGGTGCGCGGCGCTCGGCACGGCCAGGTGGACCCGTCGGGTCCGAGGGTCGGCGAAGTCGGCCCCGACCGGGTTGAGCCAGCTGAGCACCGGCACCCCCAGCCGCTGCAGCGGCGCCGCCTCGTCCAGCGAGGTCGCGCCCAGCATCACCGCGCCGGCGTCCACCGCCGCCCGGGCCACCTGGGCCGCGCCGTGGCCGAACCCGTCGGCCTTCACCACCGCAACCAGGTCGCGGGCGGAACTGCCCTCGAGCAGGTGCCGGACGTTGTGGGCCACCGCGGAGAGGTCGACGAGAAGACGTGGAGAAGTCATGCTCCGACGCTAGGAGCGACGGGCGTGCCGGCGGATCCACCCGTGGTACCGGCGTCCTCCGCCCGAGGTACCGACTGAGCCAGCCCGCCAGAGCAGGAGGGCCGGGCCAGCAGGGGCCAGCTCTGCAGACCCAGCTCGGCAGGGTCAGCTCAGCAGGCCGTGGACGACTCGCCGAGCAGCACCGCAGAGGCAGTGGTGAAGCCCTGGGCCCGGAAGCCCCGGATGCCCAGCTCGGCGGCCTCGTCGCTGCGCACCACCAGGCCGTCGCCCCACCGCTCGTTGAGTTCAGCGGCGAGGTCGTCGTACACCCGCTCGGCGACGTTCAGGTCGGCGAACGTGACCGCCGAGGTGACCGCGTCGACCGCCACCCGCAGGCGCTGGCCGTCGTCGTAGGCGCGCGTGTCGCACACCTCGGCCGCGCAGGCGTCGGAGTGCTCGACGGGCAGGCTCTTGGTCCAGGAACGCTCGAGGTATCCGCGCAACAGCGACAGGCGGGTGGCTTCTGGCAACTCGAGGTACTGCATGGCTGACTCCTTGAAAGGTCTCACCATTGACGCTAG
This sequence comes from Nocardioides sp., assembly GCA_045627505.1. Classification (GTDB taxonomy): domain Bacteria; phylum Actinomycetota; class Actinomycetes; order Propionibacteriales; family Nocardioidaceae; genus Nocardioides. The sequence goes on along the minus strand of JAZQNT010000425.1, from coordinate 3,176 downwards.
ACGCGTGAGCCCCTCGCGTCACCCGTTTCACACAACTTTCACACCTCAGACGCTGCGCAGCCCCTGGAACCGGCCTCCGGTCAGTCGCGCGGGGCCTCGACCAGGCTGCGCACCCAGGCCCAGCGGCCCTTGAGCGCGTCCAGGATGGCCAGGGCGATGAAGGCGGTGAGGAGCTTGTCGATGAACACGAACAGGCCGTTGGAGACGAGCACCGCCAGCGGGAACGGGAGGTGCTCCACCAGCACCAGGGTGGGTACGTCGGTCGGGTGCGAGAGCCACCGGTCGAGCACGAAGTACAGCGGTGGCAGCGCGGCGAGCGTGCAGGACAACGACACCCACAGGCTCAGGTGCATGAAACCGGCGATCGACCTGGCCATGCCGAACCGTCGGGCGCCGTAGCCCCACATGAGCGCCCCGAGCACGGCGACGGGCCAGAACCACAGCATGTGGCTGTCACTGGTGACGTCGTAGAGCCCGGCGGAGGCGAGCGCCACCCCGGCACCCCACCACGGCCCCAGCGCGACGGCGGCGACGACCGTCCCGACCATGTCGAGGTAGATCGGTTGCCCCAACCACTGCACGAGTTCCAGGCCGACGGAGTTGAGCACCAGGCAGACGACCAGGACCACCACGATGGCGCGCCGCGACGGGGGGCCGGCGTCGGGGTGCGCCGCCTCCTGATCCGGTCCGGCTGCGGAAAGCGGCGAGGCCTGCTCCACGGTTGGCGCCAATGGCACCAGCACTGGCACCAGCACGGGCGCCGGGATGGACATCCCCGCGATCAGCTCCCGACGCTCCTCGACCGCACGAGTGAGCACCTCGGTGAGGTCGGCGACGAGCTCCCGGTCGAGCCGACGGCGTCCCAGCCGGAAGGCGTCGTACACGGTGGTGCGCGGCGGAAGCGCGGCGTGCTCAGGCACTCCCCGGGAGACCCGAAGCGCCGCGACCTGACGGGCGATCTGGGCGTAGGACGGCTCTCCGGCCGACCGGCGCAGGTCCTGCAGACGAAGCACGACGGTGTCGTGAGGGTTCTGGGGCGCCGCGTCCTGCTGCGTCACGAACCGCCCTCTATGTCCACGACGACGAATCCTATCGGTGCCGGGGCCGCGACCGTGGGACGTTCGGTTTCAAACCCCAGAGAGTGTTCGGGAACTGTTCGGGAAGGCGTCCACGGCCCAATTCTGTCCCCCGAACAATAATTCCGGTTTTCAATGGTCTTGCCGGGTTCGCTCAGCGGGCCCCTCCGACCGGTTCCTGGCCGGAGGAGGCCATCGGTCCGTATTCGGGGGAATGGATCGAAGCAAGGGGCGCCGGTCCATGCCGAGGGGGATGGACCGGCGCTCCCCCTCCCCTGACGACTCAGGCCCAGATGTGTCCGGGACGCCCGCCGTCTGCAGTGATCACCGCACCGTTGGCCACCCAGGCCCGCGGCGAGGCCAGGAACGCCACCAGCTCGGCCACGTCCGCAGCCTGCGGCGCCCTGGCCATCGCATTGGAGGCCGCGGCCGCGAGGTACTCCTCGTCTCCGAGATTGCGTTCGGTGACGGTCACCCCCGGGTGGACACAGGTGACCTGGACGCCGTCCGGCCCCAGTTCGTCGGCGAGGTTCTTGGACAGCGCGACCACCCCGACGTTGCGGACCGACCCGGCGACATTGCCGGTGACCCGGGCGTTGGTCCCGGAGATGTTGACGACCGCACCGCCGCGCTCACGCAGGTGGGGAGCAGCCGCCCGAACCACCCTGAGGTAGCCGAGCACCTTGGTGTCGACATTGAGCAGCATGTCCGCCTCGTCGAGTTCTTCGAGTGCGGTCGGGGCACCGGCGGCAGCACGCGGGGCGGCGGCGTTGACCACGACGTCGAGACGTCCCAGACGCGCGACGGCCTCGGCCACCGCGGCCCGCACCTGGGCGTCATCGGTGGTGTCGGCGACGACGAACCCCTCCGCCCCCACCTCAGCGACGCTCGCCTCCAGTGCTCCGGCGTCGCGTCCGAGGAGGACGACCCGCGCGCCCTCACGCACCAGCGCCGCCGCCGAGGCCTTCCCGATGCCGCGGCTGCCGCCCGTGACGAGTGCTGCCGCGCCGCTCAGTCCAAGATCCATGGGCGTAGTGAAGCACCGCTCGAGCCGGGGTCATCCCGCCCGGTGCTCGTGGGCGTGCTGGGCTGCGCTGTCCCTGCTGCTCAGCCGACGGGCTGACCGTTGCGGTTGGCCTGCACGCCGGCGCCGGCGAGTCCCGCAGCCATGAAGAAGGCATCCCGAAATCGGTAGTGGCCGAACTCCCCACTGACAGGGTGTTCGGCCATTTCCGATCCAACTCGCAGTGCGCGGCGACCCCCGAGATGGCGCCGCACATCCGCAAGGGTGCACAGGATGTTAAGAAGGTTAACCACCAATGCGTCGGGGCACCAGCCAGAAGGGGGCGCCCCGCAGAACCGTTACGGGTTCGAGACACCCGGGCCTCCCTGAGCCGGGACTGCTCAGGGGAGGCCAGCACCCCGCACGGACGCAGGAACGGCGAACGGGGCCGGGCCCCAGGGGGCCCGACCCCGTCCACTTCGGGTGTCGCGTGAGGACGGAGCCTCAGACGCCGGTCACCGTCACACCGGCGTGGGTCTTGTACCGGCGGTTCATGGCGATCAGGTTGGCGGTCAGCGCCTCCACCTGGTGGGCGTTGCGACGGCGTCCGCCGTAGACGCCACGCACGCCGGGGATCGAGGAGGCGAGCTCCTGGACGAGGTCGGTTGCCTCGCGCTCGTCGCCGAGGACGAGCACGTCGGTCTCGATCTGCGCGAGCTCCGGGTCCTCCAGGAGGACGGCCGAGACGTTGTGGAAGGCACCCACAACGGTCGACTCGGTGAGGATTGCGGCGGCCTGCTCGGTGGCCGAGCCCTCCTCCACCTTCAGGGCGAAGGGGCCCTGCTTGTCGAAGCCGAGCGGGTTGACGCAGTCCACGACGATCTTGCCGGCGAGGACGTCCTTGAGGCTCTCCAGCAGCTCCTTGTGGCCGTCCCACGGGACGACGACCAGGACGATGCCGGCCTGGGCCGCAGCGTCGGCGTTCGCGGCGCCAGTGACGGTGCCCCCCGTCGCCTCCGCCAGCTCGGCGGCGGTGACCTGGGCCTTCTCGGCCGCACGGCCACCGATGACGACCGTCAGGCCGGCCTGGGCGAAAC
>JAZQNT010000424.1:0-2007 GCA_045627505.1 Nocardioides sp. | reverse complement strand
CGGCTGGCGCGACTACCGCGTCCCGTCCTCCTCCAAGGGCGACCGGGAGATCCTCGAGCACCGCGACCACGTGCACGTCGACGTCTTCCGCTGACGCTCGTCCCCTCCCGGGACGTCATACCTTGTGCGGGCCGGGCCCCCGATCCCCATGACGTCCGCGAAAGAAGGCCCCCGCCGACTCGGCGGGGGCCTTCGTGACGCAGGTGCTGTGTCAGGCCTTGAGGCGCTCGACGGCGGCTGCGACGCGCTCGTCGGTGGCGGTGAAGGCCACGCGGACGTGGTGCTTGCCGGCGGCGCCGTAGAACTCACCGGGGGCGACCAGGATGCCGCGCTCGGCGAACCAGTCGACCAACTGCCAGCAGTCGGTCTCGGCGTCCTTGGTGGTCCACAGGTAGAGGCTGGCCTCGGAGTGCTCGACGGTGAAGCCGGCGCCCTCGAGCGCCGCCTTCAGGTCGGCACGGCGGGCACGGTAGCGCTCCTGTTGCTCGACGACGTGGGCGTCGTCGTCCAGGACGGCCGCCATCACCTTCTGCTGCGGGTCGGGCATCTGCAGGCCGAGGTTCTTGCGGACGGCCAGCAGCTCGGCCACGACCTTCGGGTCACCGACCACGAAGGCGGCGCGGTAGCCGGCCAGGTTGGAGCGCTTGGACAGCGAGTGCACCGTCAGGATGCCCTCGTGGCTGTCGCCGCAGACGTCGGGGTGCAGCACCGAGACCGGCAGGTTGTCGGCGTCCCAGGCGCACTCGATGTAGCACTCGTCGGAGACCAGAAGGACCCCGCGCTCGCGGCACCAGTCGACGACCTTCTTGAGGTGCTCCTTGCCGAGCACGCGACCGGTCGGGTTGGACGGCGAGTTGATCCAGAGGATCTTCGGGGTGCGCGGACCGATCGCGGTCAGGCTGTCGGTGGCCATGATCTCGGCGCCCGCCAGCGCGGCGCCGACCTCGTAGGTCGGGTAGGCCAGCGCGGGCTGGACGACGAGGTCGCCCTTGCCCACACCGAGGTGCAGGGCCAGCGAGCCGATCAGCTCCTTGGAGCCGATGACGGGAAGGACGCCCTCCACCCCGAGACCGACCGCGCCACAGGTGCGCTCGGCCCACCGGACGATGGCTTCCCGGGTCTCCATCTTGCCGATGGTGATCGGGTAGCCGGGCGAGTTGGCGGCGTCGCGCAGCGCCTGCTGCGCAACCTCCGGGGTCGGGTCGACGGGCGTCCCGATCGACAGGTCGACGATGCCGTCCGCGTGCGCACCGGCTCGGGCCTTGAACTCGGTGAGCTTGTCCCAGGGGAAGTCAGGCAGGGAGGCGGAGACCGAACGGCTCACGCGATTCACTGCTGGTTCTGCGGAGCAAGACCAGCGACGAAGCTCTGGTCCTTGTCGATCTGGCCGAACTTGGCCGCGCCACCCGGGGAACCGAGGTCATCGAAGAAGCCCACGTTCGCGTCGTAGTACTCCTTCCACTCCTCCGGCACGTCGTCCTCGTAGAAGATCGCCTCGACGGGGCAGACCGGCTCACACGCACCACAGTCGACGCACTCGTCGGGGTGGATGTAGAGCATGCGCTTGCCCTCGTAGATGCAGTCGACGGGACACTCGTCGACGCACGCGCGGTCCTTGACGTCGACACACGGCTGGGCGATGACGTAGGTCACCGTTCCTCCTCGGGTAGCGGCTGCTGGAGTGGGGGTCCGTCCGTAGGGGCGGAACTCCGCGACCAAGCCTAGTATCTCGGCGTGAGCACCCCCGCAGAACCCCCGTTCCCGTCCCACGCCCCGGACGGCGAGGAAGGCGCGGCCGACGGCGCACTCGACGGCGCACTTGCCGGCGCAGGCCGTCCGGCCCGCGTGGAGGGCCACGCCCTGGGCTCACACCGACTGGGCTCACATCGGCTGGGCCCGCACGTGGTGGGCAGAATAAACCCGCTGGCGTGGCAGCCCGGGTTTGCAATACGCTTGCTTTTGGCAATAGCTGCGCGGTGATTCGCACTCAATTCCGGCAGACCATAC
>JAZQNT010000423.1:0-2678 GCA_045627505.1 Nocardioides sp. | reverse complement strand
ACCACCGGGGCCACCACCCACAGCTGCGCGGTGCGCGCACCGTTGAGCGAGCCCATCTGCCAGAAGATGATCTCCTCGCGCGAGGAGGTGTCGCCCCAGAACATCAGGAAGGCGAGCGCGCCGCCGGCCATCGCGTTCACCGCGACACCGGTCAGCACGAGCGTGACGACCTCGGTGCGGCCGTTGCTGCGCGCCATCAGGTAGACGAGCACGGTGGTCATCAGCCCGCCGACGAAGGCGCCGAGGGCGATGGTCCAGTCCCCCAGGAACTGCCAGTCGAAGACGATGGTGGCCGCCGCGACCACGGCGGCGCCGGAGGCGACGCCGACGGTGCCGGGCTCGGCGAGCGGGTTGCCGAAGACGCCCTGCATCACGGCCCCGGCGGTGGCGAGGCCAGCGCCCACGAGGGCGGCCATCAGCAGACGCGGGAAGCGGACGTTCCACAGGGTGCTGTCACCCTGCGGGTGGGTCGGGACGGTGCCCCAGTCCAGGCCGATCCGGTGCCAGATGGAGCCCAGGACCTCGTTGGCGGGGATCTCCAGCTGACCGGTGCCGGCGCCCACGACCATGCAGGCCGCCAGGAAGGCGGCCAGTGCGGTCAGGACCACGCGACGGTTGGTGCGGGTGGGCGCCAGGGGAAGGTTCAGGCTCACCTGAGCGCCTCCGGGGCGATGACCGCGACGGCCAGTGCGTTCAGCACGTCGGCGGTGTTGGGGCCGTAGCCCAGGACCAGGGAGTCCTCGATGGTGACGATGCGCTTGTTCTTGCCGGCCGCGGTGTTGGCCAGGGCAGGCCACTTGTCCAGCAGGCCGTCGACGCCACCGGCGGACTCCAGCCCGCCGGTCATCATGACGATGAGCTCGGGCGCGGCCGCGATCAGGCCCTCACTGGTCACCGACTTCATCCCCGACCAATCGATCTCCTCGGCGACGTCGTAGGCGCCCACCGCGTCGATGAGGTCGTCCGCCCCCGAGCCCTTGCCGAACATGTAGTAGACGCCGGCGTTGCCCCGGGCGTACAGGAAGATCGTGCGCAGACGCTGGTTCTCGTCGGCGGGCGCGGCCTTCTTGATCTGCGCGATGACGTCAGTGATCTCGGCATCCACCCGGTCGGCGAGCTTCTCCCCCGCCTCCGGCACGCCGAGTGCCGCGGCGGTCATCCGGGTCAGGTCACCGACGTTGCCCAGGTTGCGGTCGGACTCGACCCACACCACGGGGATGCCGGAGTCCTCCATCTGCTTGAGGACGTCGATCGGGCCGAGGGTGGTGTCGGAGATGATCACGGTGGGGTCGAGGGCGAGGATCGCCTCCGCGCTCAGGTCGTGCGCCGAGGGAGTCACCAGCGGCAGGTCCTTGGCCTCGGCGAAGCTGGTGGAACGGTCGCGTCCCACCACCTTGTCGCCCAGGCCCAGCTCGAAGACGGTGCGGGCCAGGGTGCCGTACAGGTCGAGGGCGAGGATGCGCGAGACGTCCTTGACGACCACCTTGTTGCCCTGGGCGTCGACGATCTTCGCGGGGAGCTCCGGCTCCGGGTCCTTCGCCACCGGCTGGACGGCGTCGTCGGCCACCCCGGGGCTCAGGACGCCGGAGAAGGCACGCGGGTCCGCGGCGGGAGTCACCTCGGAGATGGCAGGTGCCACCGGCCCGTTGGCTCCACCGCGATCGCCTCCGTCGCTCGCCCCGCTCATACCGCAGCTGGTGAGGACGAGCGCACCAGTGGCAAGGGCCGCGGTGGCACGCAGGGAGCGCAGGACGGACATTGAGTCTCCATCAAGGGTGGGAGGCGATGCATATACGATGAGAGGTATCCGAGAGATGTTGCTTAGGTTAGCCTAACGCTGCTTAGGTTAGCCTAATCAGCCCCCTCAGCAAGGGCTGCGGTCCCCCGGACCCCTCGGACCCAACCCGCCGCAAGTACCAGAGAGCGACCCATGAGCATCACTGAAACCGCCCCGGCCCTCCCCCTCTCCACCGCCTTCAAGCAGGGCTCGCACGAGCTCCACAACGAGACCGAGGCGAGCACCTTCATCGAGGAGCTCATGGGGGGCAAGCTGAACCTGTTCGGCTACGTCAACTACCTCAAGTCGCTGCGCGTCGTCTACGCCGCCCTCGAGGAGGTCTCGCGTGAGCACGCCTCCGACCCGATCGTGGCCGCGATGCACGACGTCCGTCTCGAGCGCCTGGCCGCCATCGAGGCCGACATCGAGGTCCTCTCCACCGGCGCCCCCGAGGAGAGCCTCTGCAAGCACGAGGCCGCGACTGCGTACGCCGCCCGCATCCGCGAGGCCGCCGAGATCGCCCCGGAGCGCCTGGTCGCCCACCACTACACCCGTTACCTGGGCGACCTGTCCGGCGGTCTGGCGATCGGCCGGATCATGGCCCGCCACTTCAACCTCACCGAGGGCCTGTCCTTCTACGAGTTCGCCGACATCAAGGCGAAGGTCTACAAGGACACCTACCGCGAGAACCTCGACAACCTGCCGCTCACCGAGACGCAGCGCGCCGAGGCCGTCGAGGAGGTCCAGGAGGCCTTCCGCTTCAACCAGCGCGTCTTCGCCGAGCTCGGTCAGGACCTCGACGCCTACCGCCTCTGAGGTCGTACGCCCGGCCTGACGCCGGGCCCCACCGAGGCTGAGGTCGCTCTCGCCGACGCAGGCCCCGTCCCCGCAGCATCGAGCT
>JAZQNT010000422.1:0-5986 GCA_045627505.1 Nocardioides sp. | reverse complement strand
TCCTATATTTTTGAACATCTATCCACCCTGCATAAGCGTGACTTTGGCACAGTGCAGATCGGCATCATAAATACGTCAATCAGCGGGTACATTACGTCGTCTTTGCAACCACCTCTTCGGTGACGCCCTGCCCGGTGGATTCGTCGGGGTGGACGTGTTCCTCGTGGTCTCCGGCTTCCTGATCACCTCGTTGATGCTGCGCGAGGTGGAGCGCACCGGACGGGTGTCCTTGCGCGACTTCTACGCCCGTCGGGCGCGACGCATCCTCCCGGCCGCGACGGTCGTCCTGGTGCTCACGCTGCTGGCCTCGGTGGCCACCTTGGCGCTGCTGCGCACGCGCACCGTCGTGACCGACGCGGTGTGGTCCACCCTCTTCCTGGGCAACGTGCGGATGGCGTCGGTGGGCAGCGACTACTTCGCCGACGACGCCGAGCCCTCGCCCTTCCGGCACTACTGGTCTCTGGCCGTGGAGGAGCAGTACTACCTGGTCTGGCCGCTGGTCCTGGTGGCCTGCGTGGCCTGGTGTGCCTGGCGCGCCGGTCGCCCGCGCGGGACGTCTGGCGCCGAGCGAGCACCCGCCGCCCCCCAGGAGCGGGCGCGATCGGTGCGGGCCGCCGCCCTGTCCGTCCTGGCCCTGCTGACCGTGGCCTCGCTGGCCTGGTCGCTGTGGGCCACCTCGACGTCGCCCACGACCGCCTACTACTCGACCTTCACCCGAGCCTGGGAGCTCGGCATCGGCGCCCTGCTCGCCTTCGTGCCGGCCGTCCTGCCCCTGACCAGGCGGGCCAGGGAGCTGCTCTCCGGCGGTGGACTGTTGATGATTGCCGCTGCCGTGCTCTTCTACGACGCCGAGACCGCCTTCCCGGGCACGGCGGCGCTGCTGCCGGTCCTCGGGGCGGCGGCGGTGCTGCTGGCCGGGAGCACCGTGCAGGACGCCGGCGGCAGCAGGTTGCTGGGGTTGCGCCCGTTCACCGTGGTGGGGGACTGGTCCTACTCGCTCTACCTGATCCACTGGCCGGTGATCGTGCTGGTCGCCGCGGAGCTGGAGGACGGATTCACCACCGGCCCCAAGCTCGCCGTGCTGCTGGTGGTCCTGGTGCTGAGCTGGGCGTCCTACCGCTGGGTGGAGAACCCGTTCCGTCGGGCCCGCCCCTTCCGCAGCGTGCGCGGTGGGCTGCTGGTGTATCCGATCAGCGCTGCGGTCGCCGGGGCGGTGGCGCTGGCCAGCCTGCAGCTGGTGGACCACCGTCTGTCGAATCCCTCGGGCGGTGACCCGGTGACCGTCGCCGACCAGCCTGCGGTCGCTGCGCAGGCGGCAGGCCAGGACGACCTCGTCGCCCTGGTCAAGGCGTCGGTGCTCGAGGCGGGCGAGGGTCGTGGGATCACCGGCGACCTGACCCCGGCGCTGGTCGACCTCGAGGATTCGGTGGCCGACCTCGGCGACTGCGACTACGTCAGCGGCACCCGTGACCTCTGCCCACTGGGGGACCCCGAGTCCGATCGCGACGTGGTGGTCCTCGGCGACTCGTTGGCCCGCTCGATGAGCCCGGCGATGGTGCGCGTCGGCGAGCAGCACGGGCTCCGGGTGCACGTCCTCGGCTACGCCGGTTGCCCGGCGACCACGCTCGAGCAGCCCGCCAAGGGGTCGAAGAAGCGGTGGAAGGAGTGCGAGGACTTCAAGGCCTGGGCGTTGCGCACGATCGATCGCCTCGAGCCCGAGCTGGTGCTGGTGGCCACCTCGGCCAACAGCGTCCTGCACCCCAGCACCGGCAAGGTGGTCCGGGAGAGCGACCCCTCCTTCAACCGGCTGGTCAAGCGGGGGTGGCGCGACCTGTTCGCCGAGCTGCGAGGTCGGGCCGATCGGGTGGCGGTCTTCGCCAACACCCCGCGCCTGCCGGAGAAGCCGGGGGACTGCCTCACGGACGGCACCCCCGAGCTCGCCGACTGCACCTTCGAGACGGCGGAGCGGTCCGCCGCCCAGGCGCGGGTCCTGATGCAGGCCGCCGAGGCGGAGGGGGCGCAGGTGGTGGACGCCTCCAAGTGGTTCTGCGCCGACGGCAGGTGCCCGATGGTGGTCGGACGCTGGATCACCCTGCGCGACACCCACCACGTGACGGCGCAGTACGCCCGGGAGCTCGCCGGACCCCTGGCGAGGGAGCTCGGACTCGACGGGCCGACGCCCACCCGGACGCCGGCGGCCGACGGTGAGGACAGAGACCGGGACACCGTCATTACCGGGCAGTAGGATCGCTTCCCGGTGGTGTGCGCCAGCCCTCTGCCCGTCCGGCGTGGGGATGGTCACACCGCCGCTGACGCCGACCGGTCGAGGGCTACGATGCCGCGAACGCCGGACGTCAGTCCGTCCAGTCACCGGGAAAGGAACCCCATGGCCCGCCTCTGCCAGACCGACGGCCTCACCGAGGACCAGCAGGACATCCTCAAGGCCGTACGGCAGTTCGTCGACGAGAAGATCATCCCGGTCGCCCAGGAGCTCGAGCACGCCGACGAGTACCCGACCGAGATCGTCGAGGGGCTCAAGGAGCTCGGCATCTTCGGCCTGATGATCCCCGAGGAGTACGACGGGCTGGGCGAGTCGCTGCTGACCTACGCGCTCTGCGTCGAGGAGATCGCCCGCGGCTGGATGAGCGTGTCGGGCGTCATCAACACCCACTTCATCGTGGCCTACATGCTGATGAAGCACGGCACCGAGGAGCAGAAGCGCAAGTACCTGCCCCGGATGGCCACCGGCGAGGTGCGCGGCGCCTTCTCGATGTCCGAGCCCGGCCTGGGTTCTGACGTCTCGGCCGTCTCCACCAAGGCCACCAAGCAGCCCGACGGCAGCTACTCCATCACTGGTCAGAAGATGTGGCTGACCAACGGTGGCTCCTCCACCCTGGTCGCCGTCCTGACCAAGACCGACGAGGGCGCTTCGTCGGTCTACAAGAACATGACCACCTTCCTGGTGGAGAAGACCCCCGGCTTCGGCGAGACCGCCCAGGGCATCACCGTGCCCGGCAAGATCGACAAGATGGGCTACAAGGGCATCGACACCACGGAGATGATCTTCGAGGGTCACCAGATCGCCGCTGAGCAGATCCTCGGTGGGGAGCCGGGCAAGGGCTTCTTCCAGATGATGGACGGCGTCGAGGTCGGTCGCGTCAACGTCGCCGCCCGTGCCTGTGGCCTGGCGTGGCGTGGCTTCGAGCTGGGTGTCGACTACGCCCAGCAGCGTGAGACCTTCGGCAAGCCGATCGCCGAGCACCAGGCCGTGCTGTTCCGCCTGGCCGAGATGGCGACCAAGGTCGAGACCGCCCACACGATGATGGTGCGCGCGGCCCGCAAGAAGGACTCCGGCGAGCGCATGGACGTCGAGGCCGGCATGGCCAAGATGCTGGCCTCCGAGTACGCCAACGAGGTCGTCGAGGACTCCTTCCGGATCCACGGTGGCTACGGCTACTCGAAGGAGTACGAGATCGAGCGGATCATGCGCGAGGTGAAGTTCATGCTCATCGGCGAGGGCACCTCCGACATCCAGAAGATGATCATCGGCCGCCAGCTCCTCAAGGAGTACGCGATCCGCTGATGGTCCTCCAGCCCGTGCACGACGGCGCCCGGTCCGAGCAGGACCGGGCGCCGTCGTCGTTCCTCCGTTCCGTGGTCGCTCCTCGGGACCGTCCTCGGAGAAATCCCTTGGCCGGCACGCCGGTCGCCTGCGATGGTGGAAGGACCGACGAGAAGAGGAGGGGTCATGGCCAACGACGACCTCAAGGCCCGGATGAAGGAAGCACTCGACCGCAAGAACGACCACGAGTTGGGGGTCCACGCGGACGGTCCCTCGAAGGAGAAGACTCATGGTTCGGAGGTGGCCGACCGCAACGTGGGCGTCCCGATGCATCGCCGCAAGGCGGGTGGTGGCGGCGCCTGAGTCGTGACCCCCTCCTGTGGCGGTCCGTCCCTTCGGGGCGGGCCGCCCCGCCGCTGCCCTCGGGGGTGTCCGCGAAGCCGGCCCCGCCCCCCCACCCCCCTCTGGCCAGTCCAGTCCTCACCCTCTAAGTTGAAGCATGTTCCCTCGGGACACGGTCGTGTCCCTCGTGGATCTGCGAGTGCGATGCCCGTTCCCGGCCGCAGCCGGCGCTCTGAGGGTGCGCACCTGATGGGAAGGGCCGAAGATGGGCGAGAAGGAGCGTCAGCTGTTCCTGCACCTGGGGTTGCCGAAGAGCGGCACCACCTCGTTGCAGGACGTGATGCGGCACCACCGCGAGGAACTGCTCCAGCAGGGGTTCTGCCACCCCGAGGTCGGGCACAGCAGCCACTTCCTGGCTGCACTGGAGATGACCCAGAAGCATGAGCGCTGGGGGCGTACCGCCGAGGAGGTCAGTGGGACCTTCGCCAAGTTGCTCGAGGCCGGCCGGCAGAGCGGAGCCCCCAGGGTGGTGATCAGCCACGAGATCTTCGGGCAGGCACTGCCGGAGCAGGTGCCCCAGATCCTGGAAGCAGCCTCCGACTTCGAGGTCTCGATCATCCTGACGGTGCGCGACCTGGGGCGGGTGCTCCCGGCCGCCTGGCAGGAGTGGGTCAAGAACGGCCACAAGGGCACGTTCGACGACTTCGTCGCGCTCAAGGGTTCGCGGTTGCCCGACGTGGCCGAGCCGGGCGTGCTCTTCTGGCGCATCCAGAACGTGGCGGAGGTGCTCGACCGGTGGGCGCCGCACGTGCCGAGCGAGCGGGTGCACCTGGTCCCCTGCCCGCCTCCGGGAAGCGCCCCGGACGAGCTCTGGCGCAGGTTCGCCGAGGCGCTGGGCTGCGATCCCTCGGTCATCGACATCTCCGAGGTGCCCACGAGCAACGTGTCCATCGGAGCGGCCCAGGTGACCTTCTTGGCGCGGGTCAACCAGGCGCTGGGGACGCGGCTGCCCCAGCCGCACGCCGACCGGTTGCGCAAGCACTGGTTCGCGCAGCAGCTGCTCAGCAAGGTCGACGGCGTGAAGGCCGTCGCCCCTCCCGACGTGGTGGAGCGGTTCGCCGCGGTGTCGCACGAGTGGGTGCGCACGATCAAGGAACGCGAGGTGGTGATCCACGGCGACCTGGACGACCTGCTGCCCCGCATCACCTCTCCGGCAGAGACGGGAAAGGTGGTGCGCCATCCCGACGACACCACCGCGGAGGAGCAGCTGGAGGGGTTGCACGAGACGGTGGCCGAGATGCTCCTCCGGATCTGGCAGGCGGAGGAACGGGCCACGCAGGCCGAGGAACGGGCCCGGGCCGCGGAGGCGCGGGCCAGGCAGCTCCTGGGGGCCGGGGCGCTGGACCGGGGGCGTCACCTCCTCAAGCACGCCCTCAAACGCCGCCCCTGAGCCTCCTCAGCGCTGCCTCCTCAACGCTGCGCCTCCTCAGCGCCGCCCGAGGGACTGGAGCGCCTGCAACAACCGGTTCGGGACGAGTCGCGCCACGCCCACCACCCCCTTGTACTGCATCCCGGGAACGGAGAATGCCCGTCCTCGCTCGTGGTCCCGCAGCGCCGCGGACACCAGGTCCTCGACGTCGAGCCACAGGAAGCCGGGAGCGGAGTCGCGTCCGACGTCCATCCGGGCGTGGAACTCGGTGCGGGTGAAGCCCGGGCAGAGCGTGGTCACCACCACGCCGGCCCGCGCGTACTCGTGGTGCGCCCACTCGCCGAACGAGTTGACCCACGACTTCGCGGCCGAGTAGGTGCCACGGGGCAGGAATGCCGCGACGCTGGAGACGTTGACCAGCCCGCCGTGGCCCCGCGCCGTCATGGCACCCAGCGCGGCGTGGCTCAGCCGCATGACGGCCGTGACCAGGACGTCGAGCATCGCCTGCTCCTCCTCCACGTCGTTGTCGAGGAACCGTCCCTTGAGTCCGAAGCCGGCGTTGTTGACGAGCAGGTCGACCGGTCGCTCCAGATCGGCCAGCCGCTCCTCGACCCGGGCGAGCTGCTCCCGGTCGGTGAGGTCCGCGGGCAGCA
>JAZQNT010000421.1:0-6686 GCA_045627505.1 Nocardioides sp. | reverse complement strand
TTGGCAACGACACAGCTGCGTCCGTGGGCGCGGGTTCAGGCGTGTTGAGGAGGTGGCACGGGCGCCCTGCCCGCCCGCCTCTCCCTCTTCGGTCACACCCGTCTGGCCGCCACCGAGGTGGAGCTGCTCCGGTCGCTGGCCGAGCACCGCGAGGTCCACCTGTGGCTGCCCCAGCCCTCCCCCGCCCTGTGGGAGGCGCTGGCCCCGACCGCCACGGCAGGGCCGGTGGCACGTGCCCGGGACACCTCCGCCCGGCTGGTCAACCATCCGCTGCTGGCGTCGTTGGGGCGCGACACCCGGGAGCTGCGCCGCACCCTGGGCGAGGTGACCAGCCTTCCCTCGACGAGCAGCCCGACGACCGGCAGCCCGACGACCCTTCTGGGGTGGCTGCAGGACGACCTGCGCAGTGACCGACGTCCGGACGCAGCCCTGCGCGCCTCCCGGGTGGTGGCGGCCGAGGACCGCTCGGTGCAGGTGCACGCCTGCCACGGCCCGACCCGTCAGGTGGAGGTCCTGCGTGAGGTGCTGGTGGGCCTGCTCCAGGACGACCCGACCCTCGAGCCGCGCGACGTGCTGGTGATGTGTCCGGACGTCGAGACCTACGCTCCGCTGATCCAGGCCGCGTTCGGGATGGCGGACGTCTCCGAGACGGCCGGTCACCCCGGCCACCGGTTGCGCGTCCGGCTGGCCGACCGCTCGCCCGGCGCGACGAATCCGCTGCTCTCCTTCGCGGCGGCGGTGGTGGAGCTCTCGGGCAACCGGATGACGGCCACCGAGGTGCTCGACCTCGCCTCCTCCGCGCCGGTGCGGATGCGTTTCGGGTTCTCCGACGAGCACCTCGACCGGATCGCCTCGTGGGTGCGCGGCGGCGGCGTGAAGTGGGGCCAGGACGTCCAGCACCGGGCCCGTTTCGACGTCCCGCTGGGTGACAACACCTGGCTGACCGGAATGCGCCGGGTGCTGCTCGGCGCCGCCGTCTCCGGGCTGGGCCAGCGGGTGGTCGGATCCACCCTGCCCCTGGACGACGTGGGTGACGGCGACCTGGAGCTGCTCGGCAGGTTCTCCGAGTTCCTCGACCGGCTGCAGACCTTCACCACCCGGGCCCGGGAGGCCCGCACGGTCACCGACTGGACCACCGCCCTGCGCGACGCCGTGGCCGGCCTGACCGCAGTGCCGCGCGACGACGCCTGGCAGCGGGCACAGTTCGACCGGGAGATGGAGCGGATCGGCACCGGGCCGGGCGCCGGCGGCACCTGGATGCGGCACGCCGACATCCGCACCCTGCTGGCGCACCGACTCCGCGGACGTCCCTCACGCTCCAACTTCCGCACCGGCACCCTGACCGTCTGCACGATGGTGCCCATGCGCTCGGTCCCGCACCGGGTGGTGGCATTGGTCGGACTCGACGACGGCGTCTTCCCCCGGCTGGCCGGCGTGGACGGAGACGACGTCCTGGCCCGGGCGCCCCGCACCGGCGAGCGCGACGTCCGGGCCGAGGACCGCCAACTGCTCCTGGACGCGGTGAACGCCACGGGCGAGACCTTGGTGGTCACCTACTCCGGGCGCGGTGAGCACACCGGCCAGGAGAAGCCGCCCGCCGTCCCGCTCGGCGAGCTGCTCGACGCCCTCGACGCCACCGCCAGCACCCCCGCCAGCGCCCCCGCCGGGGCCCGGGTGCGGGACCAGGTGCGGGTCGAGCACCCGCTGCAACCGTTCGACGAACGCTGCCTGCGCCCCGGCGCCCTGGTCGGGACCGGGCCGTTCACCTTCGACCGCCAGGCCCTGGCCGGCGCCGAGGCGGCCCGTGTCGCCCGTCCCCGACCGCGGGCGCTGGTCACCGAGCCGCTCCCCGAGCGACCGGAGGTCGACGGACTCGGCACCGACCCGTCCGCCCCCGGAGTCGAGCACCGGGTGGTCGAGCCTCCGGTGGTCGAGCTGGCCGACCTGCACGAGTTCTACCGCCACCCCGCCCAGGCCTTCCTGCGCCACCGGCTGCGCGTCACGACTCCACGCGACGCCGACGAGGTGGACGACGCGCTCCCGATCGGCCTCGACGGCCTGCAGAAGTGGGCGGTCGGTGACCGGTTGGTGCGGGCGCTGGTCTCCGGGGCGTCCCCCTTCGACGCCGCGGTCGCCGAGCGACTCCGCGGCACGCTGCCCCCGAGCGCCCTGGGCACCGCCACCCTGCGCGAGATCGGCCGCACGGCCGAGACGCTGGCCGCACACGCCGTCACGCTGCGTCAGGGGTCACCGCGCACGATCGACGTCGACGTCACGCTGCCGGCCACCGGCTCCGCGGGACCGGTGCGCGTGGTGGGCACGGTGCCCGACGTGTTCGGCAACCACCGAGTGAGCGTCACCTACTCCTCGCTCGGGGCCAAGCAGCGCATCGCAGGCTGGATCGACGCGGTGGCGCTGGGCGCCGGTGCCCCCGACGAGAACTGGACGGTCCACTCGATCGGCAAGTTCCGCGCGCAGGGCAAGGCGGCGATGGTGAAGCCGATGGCCGAGCCCGACGCCCGCGCGTGGCTCCGCACACTGGTGGACCTGCGCGCCCGGGGCCTGCGCGAGCCGCTGCCGCTGCCGTTGAAGACCTCCCTGGCCTGGGCCGAGAACCACGCCCACGTACGGGCCGGCCGCGACGCCACCCCCGACGACTTCGCCCGCAAGGAGTGGGCCACGCCCACGTTCAGCGAGCCCGGCAGCTTCCCCAAGGAGGACGCCGACGCCGCCCACGTCCGCCTGTGGGGCGAGCGGGCCCCCTACCGGACCACGTTGGCCACCCCGTTGCGGCCCGACGAGGACCCCGGCGTCACGGGCGCCACGCACCGTCTGGGCCTCTACGCCTGGACCCTGTGGGGTCCGCTGCTCACCGACGACCACGAAGTGGTCAGGGGGATCTGATGATCGACTTCGACGTCGCCGCACCCGAACTGCCCACCGGCACCACACTGCTGGAGGCGAGCGCCGGCACCGGCAAGACCTGGACCATCGCGGCGCTCGTCACCCGCTACGTGGCCCAGGGCGAGACCACCCTGGACGAGATGTTGGTGGTCACCTTCACCCGCGCGGCCAGCCAGGAACTGCGTGAGCGGGTCCGCGCACAGCTGACCGAGGCAGCGGCGGTGCTCGCCGACCCGGGCGTCGCCGACCCCGACAACCGTCTGCACCACTGGCTCCTCGACTCCGACGCCGCGCAGCGCGCCGTCCGTCTGGAGCGGGTCCAGGACGCGCTGAGCGGATTCGACTCCGCCACCATCGCCACCATCCACCAGTTCTGCCAGATCGTGCTGCGCAGCCTGGGTGTGGCCGGAGACTCCGACCGTGAGGCGGTCCTGGTCGACGACCTCTCCGACCTGACCGCCGAGGTGGTCGACGACCTCTACCTGCGCGACTTCTCCGGCGAGGAGCAGCCGGTGCTGCGCCACGACACCGCCCGCACCATCGCCCGCGCGGTGGTCGCGGATCCCCGCGCCCGGATCGAGCCGCGCGACGCGCCTGTCGAGGCGCCCGACTCCGAGGCAGCGGTCCGGGTCCGGTTCGCGCACCAGGTGCGCGAGACGCTGCAGGCCCGCAAGCGTCGGCTCGGGCTGCTCAGCTACGACGACCTGCTGTGCGAGCTGGCCGATGCGCTCGAGGAAGGCGACGCCGCCCGGGCACGGATGCGCCAGCGCTGGAAGGTGGTGCTGATCGACGAGTTCCAGGACACCGACCCGGTGCAGTGGCAGGTCTTCGACCACGCCTTCTCCGGCGCCTCGACCCTGGTGCTGATCGGTGACCCCAAGCAGGCGATCTACGGTTTCCGGGGAGGCGACGTCTCCACCTACCTGCAGGCCGCCGCCACCGCCACCACCCACCAGACGCTGGCCACCAACTTCCGCTCCGACGCCGGGCTGGTCGCGGGCGTCCAGAGCATGCTCGGCGGCGCACACCTGGGCGACGAGAAGATCGCGGTGCACCCGATGCGCGCCCACCACGAGTCACCGCGCCTGCTCGGCGCCGGCGCCCCGGTGCGGATGCGCCTGGTCCGGCGCCAGGAGCTGGGCCGCTCCGAACGCAGCCGACCGGTGATGGACGAGTGGCGCGAGTACGTGGTCACCGACCTGGCCCGGGACGTCAAGGACCAGCTGGCCGGTGACGCCACCTTCGACGGACGACCGCTGCGCGCCGGGGACGTCGCCGTCCTCGCCTTCAAGCGACGCACGCTGCAAGCCGTCCAGGCAGCGCTGCGGGAGCTGGGCGTCGCGTCGGTGATCGGTGCGGGCGGCTCGGTCTTCCACACCGGGGCGGCGACGGAGTGGCTCAGCCTGTTGGAGGCTCTGGAGCAGCCGCACCGCAGCGAACGGGTGCGGGCCGCCGCACTCACCTCGTTCTTCGGCATCACCGCGAAGCAGCTGGACGCGGACGCCCCGCTGCCCGACGAAGAGGGGGCCGACCTCACCGACCAGCTGTCCGAGGAGATGCGCACGCTGGCCGCACTGCTCGCGGCGCGCGGCGTCGCCGCGGTGCTGGAGCACTGTGTCGTCCGGGGCCTCACCGAGCGGGTCCTCGGCCAGGTGGGGGGCGAGCGCACCCTCACCGACCTGCGCCACATCGGCGAGCTCCTGCACAAGGAGGCGATCGAGCAGCGGCTCGGCGTCGTGGGCCTGCTGGCCTGGCTGCGCGAGCAGGTGGGCGACGAGCGCACCGACGCCTCCGGGGAGCGCACGCGTCGCCTCGACTCCGACGACGACGCCGTCCAGCTGGTCACCATCCACGGCAGCAAGGGCCTGCAATACCCGGTGGTGCACCTGCCCATGGCCTGGGACCGGTACGTGGGCAAGGCAGGAGACACCGCGCTCTACCACGACGCCGACGGGGTGCGCTGCCTCGACGTGGCCGGACGCAGCCCCTGGCAGTTCGCCGCCGTCGAGCGCAATCGGGCGGAGGAGGCGGGCGAGTCGTTGCGGCTGCTCTACGTCGCGATGACCAGGGCCCAGTCCCAGCTCGTCCTCTGGTACGCCCCCAGCAACAACACCCCCTGCTCCGCGCTGCACCGGGTGCTCTTCGGGCGTCTCCCCGGAACCGCGCAGGTGCCGGACGAGCAGCCGTTGGTCGAGGAGGCCCGGATCCCGCACATCCTCGGCGGGTGGCGCAACGCCGGCGCCTTCACCCCGGAGTTCGCGGCGTGGGGTGACGCCACCCCGCTGGCGGCGGGTACCGACAACGCGCCGCTGGCGGTGCGACGTTTCACCCGCGCGGTCGACACCGAGTGGCGGCGCACCTCCTACTCCGCGCTCTCGGCCGCGGCCACCGACCCGCACGGCGTCGCTCCCGAACCGGAGGACGTCGAGCCGGACGACGCATTGGAGACGAGCGACGAGCTGAACCCGTTGGCCGAGGCGGGGATGTCCCTCCCGGACGGGGACGGCGCAGATCTGCGGAGCGTCGTCTCGCCGATGGCGCAGCTGCCCATGGGGGCCACCTTCGGCTCACTGGTGCACGCCGTGCTCGAGCACGCCGATCCCGCCGCAGCGGACGTGCGGGCCGACCTGCTGACGCTGGTCCGCGAGCACCTGGTTGACTGGCCGGTCGAGCTCGACCCCGAGGCGTTGGCCGACGCCC
The DNA here is from genome assembly GCA_045627505.1 of Nocardioides sp. Taxonomy (GTDB): domain Bacteria; phylum Actinomycetota; class Actinomycetes; order Propionibacteriales; family Nocardioidaceae; genus Nocardioides. Next base: position 1,082 of record JAZQNT010000421.1, on the reverse strand, counting down.
TGCACGAGGTGGTGCGCAGTCCGCTCGGCCCACTGGCCGAGGGGCGCACGCTGCTGGACGTGGGCACGCGCGACCGGCTCTGCGAGCTCGACTTCGAACTGCCCCTGGCCGGCGGGGACGAGTCCGCGACCGGTTCCTTCCAGGACGTCCTCCTCGGCGACCTGGCCCCGCTGCTGCGCCGTCACCTGCCGCAGGGCGACCCGGTGCTCTCCTACGCCGTCCAGCTGGAGCGCGATCCGGGTCTGGCCGCACAGTCACTGCGGGGCTACCTCACCGGGTCGATCGACGTCGTGATGCGGGTCGGCGACGGCGCCGCTGCCCGCTACCTGACGGTCGACTACAAGACCAACTGGTTGGGGCCGACCGATCAGCCGTTGACCGCGCACGCCTACCGGCGCGAGGCGCTGGAGGAGGCGATGGCGCACTCGGACTATCCGCTCCAGGCGCTGCTCTACACCGTCGTGCTGCACCGGTACCTGCGCTGGCGGCTGGCCGACTACGACCCGCAGCACCACCTCGGCGGGGTGCTGTACCTCTACCTGCGCGGCATGTGCGGCTCCGAGACCCCCGTGGTGGAGGGACTCCCCTGCGGCGTCTTCTCCTGGCGCGCGCCGGTGGCGCTGGTGACCGAGCTCTCCGACCTGCTCGACGGGCACCTCCCGGACTGGTACCACCGGGCGGGACGCACCGGTGGCGGTCATCCGATGGAAGCAGGAGCACTGTGATGCACGGAGCGGTGATGCACGGAGCTGAGATGAACGGCGCTGTGATGGCAGGAGTAGCGGGATGACCGACCTCTTCGAACCCGTCGACGCGCACGACCCGCGGCTGGCGCTGCGGGCCACCGGGCTGCTCCGGGCGTTCAACTCGGCCGGCGTACTGACCGCCGGTGACGTCCACGTCGCCCGGGTGCTGGGCGAGGTCACCGGCGAGCCGGACGAGTCCGTGCTGCTCGCGATCGCCCTGACCTGCCGGGCCGTGCGCACCGGTTCAGTCTGCCTGGACCTGACCACCGCGGCCGCCGACCTGGCCCCGCTGGAGGGCGACCTGGCCCCGCTGAAGGGCGACCTGGCCACGGAAGC
>JAZQNT010000420.1:0-1669 GCA_045627505.1 Nocardioides sp. | reverse complement strand
GCCAAGGAGGTGTCCCTCTCTATTGTCTTCCTAAGACCGCTTGGCCTCCGACTTGTGTTGAGCGGTACCAGGTAGTCGACGAGGCTCTGCGGGAACGCACCCCACTGCTGACCGGTGCGACGCTGGGGCTCGGTGCCGGTGACCTTGACGCCCTCGTAGTCGGGGGTGACGACGAGTCCGTCCTGGGTGACGTCGACGTCGCTCAGGTCTGCGACCGTGACCTTCTTCGGGGTGGCCGGGTTCCAGGTCTTGGGGTTGTTGCGGTCCGCGATCCAGCCGCCGGCGGTGGCCTTGAGCGTGCCCTTCCCGTCCTCGACCTCGAGGACGGGGTCGGTGAGCGTGAAGACGGTGTTGCCGCCGTAGTAGACGACCGTGAAGGTGCCCTTCCATGCGATGGAGGCGTCGTCCTCAGCCGGGTTCACGGTGCCCGTGCCGGAGACGATGTTGACCCGGTGGCCGCTGAAGGGACCGTAGAGGCCGATGGTCTCGCCGTGGGCGTCGGTGCCGAGGCCGTCCCACGTGGCGGTCCGCCACGATCCGGATGCGTCCTGCTTCTGGATGGTCACGTTCCCCGACCGGGCCGACCACCGGCTCTGGGTCAGGTGCACACCACCGCGTCCGGGGTTGGCGACCCCGCCACCGAGGAAGTTGTTGGCGCCCGGGTTGTGGGACTGGGCGTTGGTCTGCTGTGACAGGGACCAGTTGAACTGGGCGTCGTCGACGACCAGTTCACCGTTCGTCTCATCCTCCTCCGGGGCCGGCGCCGCCGAAGGGGCGGGCGTGAGATCCGGGGCAGGCTCGACACTCGGCGAGGGCTGGACGGACTCCGCGGGAGTCCCGGGCTCGTCGGCGACGGCCGACCCCGCTCCGACCAGGCCGACCGCCACCCAGGAGAGCCCCACGACCAGCGCGGTCAGCCCCGCGCCGAGTCGGAGGTCAGGCCTGCGCACGACGACCTCTGCGGAGACGGACGAAGGCCAGGATGACGGCGCCGATGAACAGCAGGGCGGCGACACCGGCGAAGGCGTTCGCCGGGGCGATCTGACCCTTCTCGTCGGCCACCGTGATCGTTTCATCGGCCGCCTGGACGCCGAAGCTCACCGCGGCCTCGATCGAGGCGCCGAACACCCGGAGCTCGTGCGTCCCGCCGGCCAGGTCGCGCGGCAGCTGGATCACGCCGCTGGCGCGACCGTCTGTCCCGGCGGCATAGGGCCCCACGGCGGCGGCACCATCGTCGAGCACGACGGTGAACTGCTCGCCGGGCACCAGGTTGGAGACGGAGAAGGACATGGCCCGACCGGCCACGGCCGCGGCGTGGTCGACGCTCAGCGCCGCGGGGGCGGCCTTGGCCGGCTTCCCCTTCTTCCCGCCGGCCTGGGTGCCCGGGGTGGTCCCCGAGCTCGGGACCGCCGTGGTGGCGCTGCCGGTCGACGTCGGGGTCGAGGTGGCGCCCGCGCCGGTGCCCTGGGGCTGCGCGTCGGTCGGGGCCTCGCCCTTGTACAGGTCGACCAGCTTCACCGGGGTGAACGTCTCGTTGTTGCCGTTGCGGACGCCGTGCGCGCCGATGGTGATGACGCCGCAGGTGACCTTGCGGCAGTCCACGGTGGTGCTGCCGTTGCGACCGACCGCCTCGAACTTCGGGCCCGGGACGACGAGCCGGGTGGACCAG
>JAZQNT010000419.1:0-7708 GCA_045627505.1 Nocardioides sp. | reverse complement strand
GGCCTGGGCATGAGCGCGCGTCACGTGACCGTCTCCACCGTCGGCCTCGTCCCGCGCATCCACCAGCTGGCCGAGGAGGGCATCCCCTAAGTCGGAGGCCAAGCGGGCTTAGGAAGACAATAGAGAGGGACAACTCCTTGGCTCACAGAACGACATGGCTACGATCCGACTTGGCCTGGGCATGAGCGCGCGTCACGTGACCGTCTCCACCGTCGGCCTCGTCCCGCGCATCCACCAGCTGGCCGAGGAGGGTATCCCCTGCACCCTCGCGCTGTCGCTGCACGCCCCGGACGACGAGCTGCGCAGCGAGCTGGTGCCGGTGAACACCCGCTGGTCGGTGGCCGAGACCGTGGAGGCCGCCTGGACCTACGCCCGGCTCACCAAGCGGCGCGTCTCGATCGAGTACGCGATGATGCGCGACATCAACGACCAGGGCCACCGCGCCGACCTGCTCGCCGACGTCCTCAACTCCTACGGCGACTGGGCCTGGGCGCACGTCAACCTGATCCCGCTCAACGAGGTCCCCGGGTCGAAGTACACGCGCTCGCGCGACGAGGACACCGCCGAGTTCGTCCGGCGCCTCGAGGCCAAGGGCATCAGCACCACGGTCCGCGACACCCGCGGGGACGAGATCGACGCCGCCTGCGGGCAGCTCGCTGCCAGCAACTGACGCCCGCGGGCCCAGCGCGGACCGCGCTGCGAGGCTCAGGCGACGGATGCGATGACGGCTGCCGCCTCCTCCACCTCGTCCACCAGGTGGAGGTGGGGTTCCATCGCCCGTCCGCGGGCCAGCGAGACCAGCAGCGGCCATGCGGGCATGGTCTCGGTCCAGTACTCGCGGCCCACCAGCACCATCGGGGCCACCGTCGCCTCGTCGGCGTAGAAGTTCTCGCAGGCGTCCTGGAAGATCTCCTGGATCGTTCCGGCGGCGCCGGGCAGGAACACGTTGCCGGCCTGACAGATCTCCAGCAGGATCGCCTCGCGGGTGGCGTTGCGGAAGTACTTCGCGATCGCCGTGCCGAACGCGTTGGGCGGTTCGTGGCCGTAGTGCCAGGTGGGCACGCCCAAGGTGTCCCGGCCCTGGGGGAACCGTTCCAGCACCGTGAACGCGGCACCGACCCACGCGTCGACGTCAGGTTTGTACGTGGGCGCGACGGCCAGCATGGCCAACGCCTCGTCGAGGCACTCGGGTGCCCGGTCCGCCATGCGACCGCCGAGGTTGGCCGCCTCCATCGCCCCGGGGCCCCCGCCGGTCGCCACCGTGTTCGTCGCCCCGAGCGCGCGCCCCAGGCGTGCGGCGCGGGCGTACTCCTCGGTCCCTCGACGCACGGCGTGGCCTCCCATGACGCCGACCAGCGAGCGCGATGCGCGCCACGCCACCAGTGCGGTGTCGATGGCGTAGTCGTGCAGGCTGCGGGCCAGGTCGTCGGGGTTCGGCTCACCGAGGGTGTGTGTCTCCTCGGAGTGGGCCCAGGCGTAGGCCCGGGCGTCCAGTGAGGTCCCGTACTCGGCGGTGTCGTACAGCTCGGGGGCCGTGTAGAGACTGGATCGGTTGATCTCGACCGGCACCTCTGGTGCGCGGGGAAAGACCACCGCGCCCCGCGCGCGCAGGTCCCTGGTCTGCTCGTCGGTGAGCTCGCATCCGAGCAGCAGCGCGCCGGCGGGGTCCACCATGCGCAGGATCGCGCCTTCGCCCGTCAGGTCGATGCCGTGCAACCGCCAGCCGCTCAGTGTGCGGGCTCCGAGCGCGATCCTGCGGTCCACCTCGGCGCGGGTGTCGAGGTCGGCAGTCTGGCCCCGGGAGTGCTTCACCCCTTCCAACCTAGTGCACTTCGCCCAGTAGGGCGGAGACCCCCGGAGCAAGTAGTTTGGAACCATGACGTCGAGTCGGCGGCCGCAGTCGGTCCTGGTCCCCACCCACCGGAACCGCACGCGGGGAGCAGCACGCGTGCTGGCCGCGGGAGTGGCCGTCTCGTTGGGGCTCTCGCTGTCGTGGGGACCGGGATCACAGGCGTTCTCGCCGGCCCCGGTGACCGGTTCCGGGTCGGGCGCCACGACCACCCAGACCTCGTCGTCGCTGCTCCGGGCCACCGCGACCCATGGCGCGCCAGGTGCGGGGGACAAGTACTTCCCGCTGGACGGCAACGGTGGCATCGACGTGATCCACTACGACATCCGCAACCGCTACGACTTCGACACCGGTCTGTTGAAGGGCCGGACCGTCCTGACCCTGCGGGCCACCCAGGACCTGACCCGCTTCAACCTCGACCTGCTGTTGCGCCCGACCGGGGTGAAGGTGAACGGGCGGAAGGCCCGGTTCCGCAAGGACGGCAAGCACGAGCTGGTCATCGCACCGGCCAAGCGTCTGCGCAAGGGGCAGAAGGTCAAGGTCGTCGTGCAGCACCGGGGCAAGCCGGCCGCCCTCACCTACCGCGGTGAGACCGGGTGGTTCTCGTCCCGCCAGGAGGTCGCTGCGGTCAACCAGCCGCACGTGGCCCCGTGGTGGTTCGCGGCGAACGACCACCCCAGCGACAAGGCGACCTTCACCGTCCAGGTCTCGGTGCCCAAGGGCAAGGAGGTCATCTCCGGTGGCCGACTGATCTCGCGCAAGGCACAGGGCAACCGGACGGTGTGGCGTTGGGGCGCACGTGACCCGATGGCCACCTACCTCGCCTACTTCGTCGCCGGTGACTTCAAGATCGCCCGTGGCCGCACGAACGGACTGCCGTGGCTGGTGGCGGTCTCCGAGCGCCTCGGCCGGCACAGCCAAAAGGTGTCGATGAAGCAGCTCAAGAAGTCAGCGGGCTACGTCCGCTGGATCGAGAAGTACCTCGGCCGCTACCCGTTCGAGACCACCGGTGGGGTCGCGGTGAGCCTGGACCTCGGCTTCGCGCTGGAGAACCAGACCCGTCCCGTCTACCCCGGATTCTGGGCGCAGGACCCCTCGCTGGTGTTCCACGAACTGGCCCACCAGTGGGTGGGCGACAGCGTCAGCCTGTTGCGGTGGCGCGACATCTGGCTGAACGAAGGTCTGGCGACCTTCATCGAGATGCGTCGCGCCGAGGCGGTCACCGGACCCAGCGCGCAGTTCGTCCTCGAGATGCTGTGGGAGGAGGAGGGGCCCAAGTCCAGCTTCTGGCGGGTGATGCCCGGCCGTCCCGGACCGCGGCACATCTTCGACGATGCCATCTACGACCGTGGTGGCGCGACCGTGCAGGCGCTCCGGACCCGGGTGGGAGAGGCGGCGTTCGCGAAGATCCTCACCACGTGGACGAGCAGGTACGCCGGGGGCCACGGCACCAGCGCCGACTTCGAGGCGTTGGCCGAGGAGGTCAGCGGACAGGACCTGAAGCCCTTCTTCAAGGCGTGGCTCCGGACGCCCGCCCGTCCGGCGCGCACGGTGGCCAACGGGTTCCTGCCGCGCTGAGCGCGCCTGGTTCCGTTGTGGGACCTGCCCTGGTGGCACGTCCTCCATTCGACGCCGGGCCGGGGCCCACTCGGGCCCCCCGTTCGGGGGCACGCTGGCCGACCCCCGTTGTCGTCCGGCTGTGTCGCAGGACACCATGTGCGCATGACGTACCGCGAGGTGTTCGAGAAGTCCATCGCAGACCCCGAGTCGTTCTGGGGCGAGGCCGCGAGGCGCATCGACTGGTTCCGCAAGCCCACGCAGGTACTCGACTCCAGCGCCGCTCCGCGGTACCGGTGGTTTCCCGGGGCCACCCTGAACACCTGCTACAACGCCCTCGACCGGCACGTGATCCGCGGCGCGGCCGAGCGTCCCGCGATCATCCACGACTCGCCCGTCACCGGGACGAAGCGCACGATCACCTATGCAGAGCTGCTCGGTCAGGTCGGTGCCTTCGCGGGCGTGCTCGAGCAGCTGGGGGTCGCCAAGGGCGACCGCGTCGTCATCTACATGCCGATGATCCCCGAGGCCGTCGTCGCGATGCTGGCGTGCGCACGCCTGGGCGCGGTGCACTCGGTGGTCTTCGGCGGCTTCGCCCCGCACGAGCTGGCGCTGCGCATCGACGACGCCCAGCCCAAGGTCGTGGTCAGTGCCTCCTGCGGCATCGAGCCGAGCCGGACGATCGCCTACAAGCCCCTGCTGGACCGCGCGCTCGAACTTGCCGAGCACCAGCCGGGAGCGGTGATCGTCAAGCAGCGCCCCCAGCTGACCGCGGAGCTCGACCCGGAGCGCGAGCTCGACTGGGACGTCGCGATGCGGTCCGGCTACCAGCACCCGGCCTCCTGCGTGGACGTCGAGGCGACCGATCCGCTGTACATCCTCTACACCTCCGGCACCACCGGGAAGCCGAAGGGGATCGTGCGCGACAACGGTGGTCACGCCGTGGCGATGGCGTGGTCGTTCGAGAACATCTACGACTGCGGTCCCGGAGACGTGTGGTGGGCCGCCTCGGACGTGGGCTGGGTCGTCGGCCACTCCTACATCGTCTACGCGCCGTTGATCGCCGGCGCCACCACGGTGCTCTACGAGGGCAAGCCGGTGGGCACCCCCGACCCGGGCGCCTTCTGGCGCGTGGTGGCGGAGTACGGGGTGAAGGCGCTGTTCACGGCACCCACCGCGCTCCGGGCGATCAAGAAGGAGGACTCCGCCGGGAGCCACCTGGCCGACCACGACATCTCCTCGCTGCAGACCCTCTTCCTCGCCGGCGAACGGCTGGACCCCGACACCTACGAGTGGGCCAGCGAGAAGCTCGGGGTGCCGGTGGTGGACAACTGGTGGCAGACAGAGACCGGGTGGGCCATCGCGGCCAACCTGCGTGGCCTGGAGCCGATGCCGATCAAGCCCGGTTCGCCGTCGGTCCCGGTGCCCGGCTTCGACGTGCGGGTGCTGGACAACAGCGGTGTGGAGGTCCCGGCGGGGGAGGACGGGGCGATCTGCGTCAAGCTCCCGCTCCCGCCCGGCTGCATGACCGGGGTGTGGAACGACGACGAGCGGTTCGTCACCGGCTACCTGCGCGCGTTCGACGGTTACTACCTCTCCGGTGACGGCGGCCGGGTGGACGAGGACGGCTACGTCTACGTGATGGGGCGCACCGACGACGTGATCAACGTCGCCGGGCACCGTCTGTCCACCGGCGCGATGGAGGAGGTCGTGGCCCAGCACCCGGCGGTCGCCGAGTGCGCGGTGATCGGGGTGGCCGACACGCTCAAGGGACAGCTGCCGCGCGGGTTCGTGGTGCTCAAGGACGGCGTGGAGGTCGACGAGGAGCAGTTGAAGGCGGAGCTGGTGGCCAAGGTCCGTGCGGAGATCGGCGCGGTCGCGGGGCTCAAGGACGTCGTGGTGGTCCCGGCACTGCCCAAGACCCGCAGCGGCAAGATCCTGCGGCGCACGATGCGGGACATCGCCGACGGCAAGGACTCCCGGGTGCCCAGCACGATCGAGGACCCGGCCGTCCTCGAGGTGTTGCGTCCGGTGCTGCGCCCGGCGTGAGGGCATGCGTGAGGGCACGGCGTGACGTCCCGATGTGAGGGCACGGCGTGACGGCACGGCCGGCAGGCCGCGCACGCTCCGCCCGGGACGAGAAACCCGACCGAACAACGCTCGGTCGGGTTTCTCGTGCGCTCAGTCGATGACGGCGAGCGCCTGGCTCAGTTGATTACGGCGAGCGCCTGGCTCAGTTGATCACGGCGAGCGCCTGGTCGAGATCCGCAATCAGGTCGCGGGCGTCCTCCAGGCCGATGGAGAAGCGCACCGTGCCGTCGGTGATGCCGGCCGCGGCACGACCTTCGGGGCCGATCCGGCGGTGGGTGGTGGTGGCCGGGTGGGTCACCAGAGACTTCGCGTCCCCGAGGTTGTTCGAGATGTCGAAGATCTGCAGCGCGTCCATGAACCGGAACGCGTCCTCCTGGCCGCCGTCGAGCTTGATCGCCACGACGGTGCCGCCACCGGTCAGCTGCTTGGCGACGAGGTCCTTCTGCGGGAAGGAGTCGAGCAGCGGGTAGATGGTGGTGCTCACCTTGGGGTGCGCGTCGAGGAACCGGGCGACGGCCTCGGCGTTCTTCGCCATCTGGGTCACGCGCAGCGTCAGGGTCTCCAGGCCCTTCAGCAGCACCCAGGCGTTGAACGGCGACAGCGACGGCCCGAGGTTGCGCAGCAGGGTCTCGATCTCGGCCACGTACTCGGCCCTGCCCAGCACCGCGCCGCCGAGCACCCGGCCCTGGCCGTCGATGTGCTTGGTGGCGGAGTAGACGACCACGTCGGCGCCGTGCTCCAGGGGCTTGGAGAAGACCGGCGTGGCGAAGACGTTGTCGACGATCACGGTCGCCCCGGCGGCGTGGGCCAGCTCGGAGACCTTCTCGATGTCGGCCATCTCCAGCAGCGGGTTGGAGGGGGTCTCGAAGAAGACCGCCTTGGTGGGCACCGAGAGCGCCTCGGCCCAGGCGTCCAGGTCGGTGGGGTCGACCAGCACGGTCTCCACGCCCCACTTGGGGAAGAACTCGTTGACCACGTAGATGATCGCGCCGAACATCGAGCGCGACGCCACGACCCGGTCGCCGGCCTTCAGCAGGGCTGCGAGCGAGCAGAAAACGGCGGCCATGCCGGACGCGGTGGCCTTGCAGGCCTCGGCACCCTCAAGGGCCGCGAGACGGTCCTCGAACATCCGCACGGTGGGGTTGGTGTAGCGGGAGTAGACGTCGTGGACGAGTTCGCCGGCAAACGTGTCGGCCGCGTCCTGCGCCGACCGGTAGACGTAGCCGCTGGTCAGGAAGAGGCCCTCGGAGGTCTCGTCGAACTCGCTGCGGGCCAGGCCGGCGCGCACGGCCTGGGTGGCGGGGTGCCACAGCTCCTGCGCGTTCTGGGGGGTGTTGACGTCGTCACTCATGCCCCAAGGTTCTCACCTTCGAGACGGCGTCCCGGCGCATGGTGCGCGGCGCGAACACCGGACGTGGGCCGGAACACGTCCACCCGCCTGCCGGGCGCACGGGACGTCCGCGCGTCCGGGCGCGCCCACCGGTGGGAGACTGGGCCGGTGAAGCGACGCGACGTGGTCATCCTCGGCAGCACCGGATCCATCGGCACCCAGGCCCTCGAGCTCGTCCGGGACAACCCGGACCGGTTCCGGGTGGTGGGGCTCACCGCGGGTGGGTCGAACCGCGAGCTCTTCGAGGCCCAGGTCGCCGAGTTCTCCCCGGCCCGGCACGGACTGGGGGAGGAGGCGTCCGTGGAGGCCGCCTCGATGGAGGCCGACGTGGTGCTCAACGGCATCACCGGCGCAGTGGGGCTGCGCCCGACCCTGGCTGCGCTCGACGCCGGCAACACCTTGGCCCTGGCCAACAAGGAGTCGCTGATCATGGGGGGCGAGGCCGTCACCCGGCGTGCGCGTCCCGGGCAGCTCGTGCCGGTGGACTCCGAGCACTCCGCGATCGCGCAGTGCCTGCGCTCGGGGGAGCGGGGTGAGGTGAGCAAGCTGGTGCTGACCGCGTCCGGCGGCCCGTTCCGTGGCCGGAGTCGGGCCGATCTGGAGCAGGTCACCGTCGCGGAGGCGCTGAACCACCCCACCTGGTCGATGGGTCCGGTGATCACGATCAACTCCGCCACCCTGGTCAACAAGGGGTTGGAGGTGATCGAGGCGCACCTGCTCTTCGACGTGCCCTTCGACCGGATCGAGGTGACCGTGCACCCCACCAGCGTGGTCCACTCCATGGTCGAGTTCACCGACGGCTCCACCATCGCCCAGGCCTC
>JAZQNT010000418.1:0-1714 GCA_045627505.1 Nocardioides sp. | reverse complement strand
GTGGCGAGGTCTCGACGTCCCGTGGCTCGCACTGGGCGTGCTGGTGATCGGGGTGCCGCTGCTGACCGCCCTGGCGATCGCGGCCTGCACCCGCTCGCGGCTGCCGATGGTGCAGCGGGTGGAGTGAGCCCGCAGTCGCGTTGAACGTCCGGATCAGCCGGCTCGCCCTCCCGGGCGGGCCGGCTGATGCGTCCGGTGGGCTCAGTCGGAGGCCGGAGCGGTGTCGGGGCTCGGGGCGGTGCCCGCGCGCCGCTTGATCCCCTCGCGGCGGCGTTCGTCCATCGCCTGCTCGTAGGCGGTCACCAGCGAGGTGACGGAGAGCGGCTTGAGTCGTTCGACCACCTCGGCCAGCCGCTCCGAGGTCATGCCGGACTCGCGGTAGCGCGGCCAGACCTGGGTGCGGAACAGCTCGTAGAGCTCGTCGGCGATCTCCTGGCCGTGGCGCCGGTAGAGCTTCTGCGCGGCGGCCGCCGCCTCGGCCGGGTAGCCCAGCTCGAGCAGGCCGAAGCCCACGGAGAGCTGCGAGGGGGCGACCCGGTAGCGGTCCTCGCCGACGCAGGTGGCGATGTCGAGCGCGGCCAGCACGTCCAGGTCGTCGTCGCTGAGCTCGCGTCCGGCGCGGGACGCCAGCTGATCGCGGGTCATCAGCACCGGCTGCTCGAGCATCCACGGCGCCAGCAGGGTGCGGGTCAGGGCCACGTCCTCGGCCGAGGCGTCCGGCGGCATGGTGGCCAGGTACTTCTCGATCGCGGCCAGGGTGAAGCCGTGCCCCTGCAGCTCCTGGACCAGCTCGAGCCGGGCCACGTGCTCGGGGCCGTAGTAGCCCGACCGGCCGCGCCGGATCGGTGGCGGCACCAGCCCCTTGGACGTGTAGAAGCGCACGTTGCGCACGCTCATGCCCACCCGGGCGGTGAGCTCGTCGAGGGTCAGCAGGTCGCGTCCGTCCTCGGGGGAGATCGCGTCGAGCTGGCTGCTGCTGATCTGGCCGGTGCTGATCTGGCCGGTGCTGATCTGGCTGGTGGAGTTCTCCGCCACGTCACCCTCTCGTCGTACGTCGCGCCCGAACCTGTCGGTGGGGCTCGGCACATTGTCGTGCAGGGAATTCCACGCCTCGAACTGGGTGAACGGGGCAGAACCCTTGACTACCGTGACAGTGATGGTGTCACAATCGGCGGACAACTTCCACGAGCACAACCACGAGCACATCCATTCAAGGACGGTCATGGCAGAAGCATTCGTGTACGACCACTTCCGGACTCCGCGTGGTCGCGGAAAGGCGAACGGCACCCTCCACGAGGTGAAGCCGATCGACCTCGCGTCCGGACTCCTCACGGCGGCGCTGGAGCGCAACCCGGGCCTCGACCCGCACCGCGTCGACGACGTCGTCCTCGGTGTCGTCTCGCCGGTGGGGGAGCAGGGCTCCGACATCGCGAAGACGGCTGCTCTGGCCGCCGGCTACCCCGACACCGTCGCGGGCGTGCAGCTCAACCGCTTCTGCGCCTCCGGTCTGGAGGCCGTCAACCAGGCCGCCCAGCGTGTCCGCTCCGGCTTCGAGGACCTGATCCTCGCCGGTGGCGACGAGTCGATGTCGCGCGTCCCGATGGGCTCCGACGGCGGCCCCTGGGCACAGGACCCGGCCACCTCGTTCCGCGCTCCGTTCGTCCCGCAGGGGATCGGCGCCGACCTGATCGCCACCGTCGAGGGCTGGACCCGC
>JAZQNT010000417.1:0-2543 GCA_045627505.1 Nocardioides sp. | reverse complement strand
GGCTGGGCTGTTGCGTGGCTGACGGCGTCGGCGTCGGCGTCGGGGTGGGGGAGGGCGAGGCGGTCGGGCTCGGGGACCGGCTGGGTCGGGGCGAGGACGTCGGCTCGGTGGTCCGGGTGGGGGCAGGGTCCTCCCGGGCGGGTTCGGGTTCCGGCTCGGTCGGGCGGAGCGGCAGGTAGGCCAGGAGCGCAGCCACGAAGATGACCCCCAGCACGACGGTGGACAGGCGCGGGAGGTGCTCGGGCCACGAGCGCTTGGTCTCGCTCATTGCGGCCCTGAGGGCTCGCTGGTGCTGAGCTGGGCGGAGACGCTGATCCCCTCGGCCAGGAAGACGCGGGTGATCATCGCCCGGATCGAGCGTCCGACGATGAACTGCCTGCCGGGCTGCGTCCGGGCCACCATCCGGACCTTGAACTGGTCGACCTCCATCGACTCCACGCCCATCACCGCGGGCACGTCGAGCAGCAGCGGGCGCAGGTCCGGGCGCTCGAAGGCGGCCTGCCCCACTCCGCGCAGGACCTCGTCGACGTGGTTGATGTCGACCGTCACCGGCACCGGGACGTCGATCACGGCGCGCGCCCACCCGCGCGAGAGGTTGGTCATCTGCACGATCTGTCCGTTGGGTGTGGTCACGACCTCCCCGGCCGGGGTGCGCACCGTGGTGGTGCGCAGGCTGACCTCGTCGACCGTTCCCAGCACCGGTTCCCCGACGCCGAGCACCGCGATCCGGATCAGGTCGCCGTAGCCGTACTGGCGCTCGGCGAAGATGAAGAACCCGGCCAGCAGGTCCTGGACGATGCGTTGCGCGCCGAAGCCGATCGCCACGCCCGCCACCGTGGCTGCGGGGACCACCGCACTCAGGGAGATGCCCAGCGTCTGGATGATCATCACTGCGGTCGTGACGTAGACGACCACGACCATCACCCAGATGAGCACCTGGATCACGGCGTGCTTGCGCTTGGCGTCCTCCGTGCGGACGAGGTTCTCGACGTCCTGGTGGCTCGGGTCCACCCGCTCGATCCAGCGTGCCCCGTACCAGGAGATGAAGCGTGCCAGCAGCACCGACCCGGTGACCAGCAGCACGAGCTCCAGGCCTGTGCCCCGGGCCCAGTGCGAGAGGTCGGAGAGGACGGGCTCCACCTCAGTCACCGTACTCGGGACCGGGCACCTCCGCACCCGGTCGGACGCGGTGCCGTCCCGCACCCCTGGACGTGACGGCGCGACGAGGTCAGGGCTGCGAGTTCTCCGGCTGCGGGTTCGCCGTCAGGGGCGTGACGGTCAGGTGCATCCGGCGTGCCCGGCGCAACCGCCCGGTGACCACCGAGCGCAGCCCACGTCCCAGCACCGTGCCGACGGTCAGGTCCTCGAAGTCATCGCGGTCGTCGGCCAGCAGGGTGAGCAGCGCGGCGGCGGCGTCCCGAGGCTCCTGCCCCCACAGCCCGGCCACCCACGGCAGCGCGGTCACCTTCTTCTCCTGACCGGGCACCACGGTGACGTGGCCGAGCATGTCGGTGAGCACCAGGCCGGGGTCGTAGCCGTGGACGCGCACGCCGGAGTCGGCGACCTCGGTCCGCACGGTGCGGGTGAAGGCCCGGTTCCAGGCCTTGGAGGAGGCGTAGACGCTCTGCATCGGCACGGGCTTCTTCGCGCCCTTGCCCCACACGTTCACCACGTGGCCCTCCCCGTGCGGGAGCATCGCGCGGACCGCGGTGGTGGTGCCGTGGAAGACGCCACGGATGTTGGCGTCCAGCACCCGGTCGAAGACGGCCGTGGGGTGGGCGTGGGCAGGTCCGTAGACACCGGAGGCGCCAGCGTTGTTCACCCACACGTACAGCTGTCCGTGCGCGGCCGCGGTGCGTGCCAACTCCTCCATCGCCGCGTGGTCGCTGACGTCGAGCTCCACCCCGGTGGCCACCCAGCCGCCGGCCACGAGGTCGGCGGCCCGCTCGGGGGCGCCGGTACCGGGCAGGGCGGCAAGCACGACGTGCGCACCCGCTTCCGCGAGGTGCTGGGCGAAGGCGAGACCGAGGCCGCTGCTGGCGCCGGTGACGACGGCGACGCGTCCGGACAGGTCGAGGGTGGGGGAGGGACTCACCCGGCGATTGTCGCTGTTTCGCGCTGCCGGTGTCCCGCGGTTCACCGTTCCCAACGGCAGGAGAAGCCGTGGGCGCCCCCGTGCAGGCGCCGTCATTCGCGCCGTCCTTCATCCCGCTCCCCGCGGACCCGGACGGCTACGCTCCCACTGTGGTTACGCTCCCACTGTGGGTGCGGTCTCCAGGGTCGACGATTTTCAGCGTCGCCATGCCATCCTCGGCTTCCCGATCGCGGTGCTCTACAAGTACTTCGACGACCAGGGGGCGTACCTGGCCGCGACCCTGACCTACTACGCCTTCGTCGCGATCTTCCCGCTGATGCTCCTGGGCTCCTCGATCCTGGGGCTGCTGCTGGAGGGCCAACCGCAGTGGCGTGAGGCGATCCTCGACTCGGCGCTCTCCCAGTTCCCGATCATCGGCGACGAGCTCGGACGTCCGGAGGGGCTCCAG
>JAZQNT010000416.1:0-4593 GCA_045627505.1 Nocardioides sp. | reverse complement strand
GCCGACATCATCGGTCTGTCCGGGCTGATCACGCCCTCGCTCGACGAGATGGTCACCATGGCCTCGGAGATGCAGCGTCAGGGCTTCGACATCCCGCTGCTGATCGGCGGCGCCACCACGTCGCGCGCACACACCGCGGTGAAGATCGACAAGAAGTACGACGGACCGGTGGTGTGGGTCAAGGACGCCTCCCGCTCGGTGCCGGTGGCAGCCGCGCTGCTGAGCCCCGTCCAGCGCCCGGCCCTGATGGCCGACGTGCAGGCCGACTTCGAGGCGCTGCGCGCGCGTCACGCCGGGAAGTCGGAGCGTCCGATGCTGACCCTCGAGGCGGCACGGGCGAACGCGACGCCGGTGGAGTGGGCGTCCTACGTCCCGCCGGTTCCGGCAGCTTCCGGAGTCACGGTGCTCAAGGACTACGACTTGGGCGAGCTGCGTGAGTACATCGACTGGCAGCCGTTCTTCAGCTCCTGGGAGATGAAGGGCAGGTTCCCCGACATCCTGAACAACCCGGCCCAGGGTGAGGCGGCCCGCAAGCTGTACGACGACGCCCAGGTGATGCTCGACCGGATCGTGGCCGAGAAGTGGCTCACCGCGGACGCCGTGATCGGATTCTTCCCGGCCAACGCGCGCGGTGACGACACCGTGGTGTGGACCGACGAGTCCCGCACCGAGGTCCTCACGGTGCTGCACCACCTGCGTCAGCAGGGCGAGCACCGGCACGAGGTGCCGAACCGCTCGTTGGCCGACTACGTGGCCCCCGAGGCCACCGGGCTGGCCGACCACGTCGGCGCGTTCGCGGTCACGGCCGGACACGGCGCAGCCGAGAGGGTCGCTGCCTTCAAGGCCGAGCTGGACGACTACTCCGCGATCCTGTTGGAGTCCTTGGCCGACCGTCTGGCCGAGGCCTTCGCCGAACGCCTGCACCAGCGTGTCCGGACCGAGTTCTGGGGCCACGCGGCGGGGGAGACGCTCAGCAACGAGGAGCTCATCGCGGAGAAGTACGCAGGCATCCGTCCTGCGCCGGGCTACCCGGCGTGTCCGGACCACACCGAGAAGCAGACCCTGTGGGAACTGCTCGACGTCGAGTCGAACGCGGGCATCTCGCTCACCGAGTCCATGGCCATGTGGCCGGGCGCGGCGGTCTCCGGCTGGTACTTCTCCCACCCGGAGTCCCGGTACTTCGCCGTGGGTCGCCTGGGCCGCGACCAGGTCGCCGACTACGCCGAGCGCAAGGGCTGGACCCTCGCCGAGGCGGAGCGCTGGCTCTCCCCGAACCTGGGCTACGACCCCGAGGACTGATCCCTTGGAACGGCCCTCGGACAGGGACCACGCCGCAGCCCCTCCCGGGCGGCACCACGTCGTGCCGGGGGAGGACCTCGGTGTCGCGCCCGGTCCGGGCCTGCCCAACGGCCTCTGGATCCCCGCAGCCGAGCTCGTCGAGCGCTTCTCCCGCGCCAGCGGCCCCGGTGGCCAGGGGGTGAACACCACCGACAGCCGGGTCGAGCTCGAGTTCTCGGTCCTCACGTCGCGGGCGCTCTCCGCGGCCCAGCGGGACCGCGCGAGCGCACGGCTGGCCGACACGTCCGTCGACGGTCGGGTGGTGGTGGTCGCCAAGGAGCACCGTTCGCAGCACCGCAACCGGGTGGCCGCGCGCGAGCGGCTGGCGTCGATCCTGCGCGAGGCCCCCGCACCGGTCGCTGCTGCTCGACGTGCGACGCGGCCGACACGAGGCTCCCAGCGTCGGCGGGTGGACGCCAAGAAGCAGCGGGGTCGGACGAAGGCCCTTCGCCGTCGCCCGGGCGCGGGCGACTGAGGGACACCAACGGCTGAGCGGAGATTCTGGTCCGTGAGGCAGCCCGCCTAGGCTGGTTTCACCCTGGTCCCTGAAGTGTGGAGTCCCCCGTTGAGCACCCCGATGAGCGGGTACAGCCCCTCCGACCGCGCAGTCCCCGCACCCGAGGACGCCCACGGCCCCGGACAGCTCAAGGGGGTGCTGTGGGACATGGACGGCACGCTCGTCGACACCGAGCCCTACTGGATCAGCACCGAGTTCGAGCTGGTGGAGTCCTTCGGGGGCACCTGGTCGTTGGAGCACGCGCACCAGCTGGTGGGCAACGCGCTGATCGACTCGGCTCGCTACATCCGTGAGCGCGGCAGGGTGCCGCTGGAGCCCGAGGAGATCGTGGAGCGGCTCCTGGACGGCGTCGTGGCCAAGGTGCGTCAGGAGGTTCCGTGGCGCCCCGGCGCGCGTGAACTGCTGGCCGACCTCGCCAGGAACGGGGTTCCCAGCGGACTCGTGACCATGTCGTGGACCCGATTCGTGGAGCCGATCCTTGACCAGCTCCAGGGCACCGGTTTCGAAGCAATCGTCACGGGAGACCAGGTGACCCGGGGCAAGCCGCACCCGGAGCCCTACCTGACCGGCGCCGCGGCCCTGGGACTCGAACCCTGGCAGTGCCTGGCGATCGAGGACTCAGCCACCGGCGCAGCCTCGGCGGGCGCCGCCGGTTGCGGCCTGCTCGTGGTGCCCCTGCACGTGCCGGTCCCCCCGGGGCCGGGCCGGGTCTTCGCCGAGACGCTGGCGGGTCTGGACACCGATGCACTCGTGCGCATCCATCGCGCGGCGTTCGCGTCAGGGCCTCAAGTAGGGTCGTGACGTGCCTGACAGTCCCACGCCGCAGCGTCCCCCCACGCCCCCACGTCCCCCCGGGACCCTGCGGATCGGCTCCATCGCGGGTGCCGAGGTGCGGGTGGCGTCCTCGTGGTTCCTCGTTGCCGCACTCATCGCGGTGGTCGTCGAGCCGCGGATCGAGCAGGTGCAGCCCGGGCTGGGTCCCTGGAAGTTTGTTGCGGGTGTGGCCTTCGCCGTCATCCTCTACCTCGCGATCCTGCTGCACGAGGCCTCGCACGCGGTGGTCGCGCGCAGGTTCGGGGCCCAGGTCAGCAGCATCACCCTGCACTTCCTCGGCGGCATGACGGCCGTGGAGGGGGAGTCGCGCTCACCCAAGCAGGAGTTCTGGGTGGCCGTGGTCGGCCCCCTCACCTCAATCGCGGTCGGACTCGTCTCCCTCGGTGCGTGGTTCCTCGTGCCGCCCGGCCTCGTCCGGGTGGGGATCGAGGGCATGGCCGGTGCAAACCTCCTCATCGGCGTCCTCAACCTGCTCCCTGCCATGCCGCTGGACGGGGGACGGGTGCTCATGTCCGGCATCTGGAAGATCACCGGCAACCGCCACCGCGGGAGCCTCGTCGCGGGCTGGGCCGGCCGCGTCCTGGCGATCCTGGTCCTGGGCTGGCCGTGGCTGCTGGCAGCGTTCACCAGCTACGAGCCGGACCTGGTCGACCTCGTGCTCGCGTTCGTCCTGGCCCTCTTCCTGTGGGGCGGTGCCAGTCAGACGATCGCCCATGCCCAGCTGATGCAGCAGCTGCCGATGCTGCGCGTGCGCGACCTCGCCCGCAGGGCCACCCTGGTGGACGAGGCCACCCCCCTGGGTCTCGCTGTGGCCCAGGCCCAGCAGCAGCAGGCCGGAAGCATCGTCACGACGGCGGCGGACGGTTCACCGGTGGGCATCGTCAAGGAGGCCGCCGTGCTGGCGGTCCCCGAGGAGCGCCGCCCGTGGATGCCGGTGAGCGCCGTGACCCGCACCCTTGACGAGGGACTCGTGCTCCCCCTCGAGGCCGAGGGTGAGCAGCTGATCCGTGCGATCGGGCGCCACCCTGCCTCGGAGTACCTGGTCGTGGACCCTGCGGGTGCGATCCACGGGGTACTGGCCACCAGTGACGTCGATCGCGCGTTCCGGCAGCGCCGCAACTAAACTCCGCTCCATGAGTGACGCCGTCTCCACCACCCCCGACGTTCCTGCCGAGGCCTGGTCGGGGGTGCACCGTGGTCCCCTCCGTGAGGGTGAGTGGGTGCGCCTGACCGACCAGAAGGGACGACGCCACAACTTCGAGCTCGTCGCGGGCAAGAAGTTCTTCTCCAACAAGGGCCACCTCGACCACGACGAGATGATCGGGCGCGAGGAGGGCTTCGCCATCGCCTCCTCGGCCGGCGGTCAGTACCTCGTCTTCCGCCCCCTGCTGAGCGAGTTCGTGGTCTCCATGCCCCGCGGCGCGGCGGTCATCTACCCCAAGGACTCCGCCCAGATCGTCTCGTCGGCCGACATCTTCCCCGGCGCCGTCGTGGTCGAGGCCGGTGCAGGTTCCGGTTCGCTCTCCTGCACGTTGCTGCGGGCCGTGGGGCCGTTCGGCAAGGTGATCTCCTACGAGCGTCGCGAGGAGTTCCTGGAGGTCGCCAAGAACAACGTCAGCCGCTACTTCGGCGGTGAGCACCCCAACTGGGACCTCCGCCTGGGCGACCTTGCCGAGGAGCTGCCGAAGCTGGACACGAAGGTCGACCGGATCATCCTCGACATGCTCGCCCCTTGGGAGTGCGTCGACGTGGTGGGGGAGGCGTTGGTGCCGGGCGGCATCATCTGCGTCTACGTCGCCACCACCACCCAGCTCTCGCGTGTGGTCGAGACGCTGCGTGCGCACGGAGGCTTCACCGAGCCGCACGCCTGGGAGAGCCTGGTGCGTGACTGGCACGTCGAGGGT
>JAZQNT010000415.1:0-2095 GCA_045627505.1 Nocardioides sp. | reverse complement strand
GGGTCGAGGGTCAGGACCCCGACGACGAGGCGTTGCTGGGCGTGGTGGCCACCTGCGCCGACCTGACCGCGGTGGGCGCCGAGGTCGACGGCTGCGTCGACGATCGCGTCCTGATGGGCGACTTCCGTGCCGACCTCCTCGCTGCCAGGTCGGGGAGAGCCACCCCTGTGCGGCATGACGGGGAGCAGCCCGCGGACGTGTCCGCGCCGCTGGATCTCTCCGCCGCGGTGCGGGTGCCCTCCGGTGAGCTCTACGACTGGCGGGTGGCTGGCGGGGTGGACCTCGTGGTCCCGCCGAGCACGCCCGGGATGGCCGACCTGGTCGCCGTGACCGGGCACCGCCTGATCGTGCTGGCGCCGCCCGGGCGCGACCTGATGTCGGCCCTGGACCGGGCGGGGGTCGGCGGCTTCTCGATGAACGACAGCCAGGACTACGACTTCACCCAGGGCCTCTTCTTCCTGGCGCGGTTGATCGCAGCGCTGCTCCTCCTGCTCGGGACGTTCACGCTGACGGTCGCGATGGTCGACCGCGCCTCCGCCCACCGCCAGCAGGACGCCTCACTGCGCAAGCTCGGCACTGCCCCCGGCGTCCTGCGGCGGGCCCAAGGACTCGAAGCGCTGGTGCCGCTGCTCATCGGTGGGGTGAGTGCGGTCCTGGTCGGCTGGTTCGGTGGCAACACCTGGCTCACGCTGACCGGAGAAGAGATCGACCCCGCGGGGTTGCCCTGGGCGCTGCTGCTGGGCTGTGTGGTGGCGTCGTTGGCCGTGGCGGGGGTGACCATGCTCGGTGGCCGGAGGGGCTGGCGGCAGGTCGCCAGGTCCTGACGCGCACGGTGTGGCGGACGCCGGTCCGTGACGTGCAGGGCGCTGGTCGCGTGACGTGCGCGGCCACCTGGGTGAGGATGGGGAAGGTCAACGCACCCAGACCCGAAAGGTGGTCGGCCCGATGGCACACGGCCCCGGTGAACGTCCGCTCGAGGACGGGATCCGCACGGACTTCTCGACCGCCCTGGACTACGGCACCTACCTGGGCCTGGACCAGCTGCTCTCGGCGCAGCACCCGCTGAGCACTCCCGAGCACCCCGACGAGCTGCTCTTCATCGTGCAGCACCAGACCACGGAGCTCTGGTTCAAGCTGGTGCTGCACGAGCTCACCTCGGTGCGCCGCTACCTCGCGGCCGACGAGACGAGCCGGGCCCGCAAGGCGCTCGCCCGGGTCAAGCACATCTTCCGCACCCTCGCCGAGCAGTGGTCGGTGCTGGCCACGCTCACGCCCACCGAGTACGTCGAGTTCCGCGGCTTCCTGGGCTCCTCGTCGGGGTTCCAGTCCCACCAGTACCGGTCGGTGGAGTTCATCCTCGGCAACAAGAACGCCGCGATCCTCCCGGTGTTCGACGCCAAGCCCGAGATCCGTGCCGGTCTCGCGCAGCTGCTCGACGAGCCCACCGTCTACGACGAGTTCCTGCGACACCTCGCGCGCCAGGGGTTCGACGTCCCGGCCGAGGTCCTCGAGCGTGACGTCCGTCAGCCGTGGGTCGAGGTCCCCGCACTCATCCCGGTATTCGGCGAGATCTACGCCGACCCCGAGGCGCACTGGGGGGCGTACGCGGTCTGCGAGGACCTCGTCGACCTCGAGGATGCCTTCCAGTTCTGGCGCTTCCGCCACCTGCGTACGGTGCAACGCACGATCGGGTTCAAGGTCGGCACCGGCGGCAGCTCGGGGGTCGACTTCCTCAAGCGGGCGCTCGACCTGACCTTCTTCCCCGAGCTCTACAGCGTCCGGACGGACATCGGTGCCTGACCACGCGGTCGCCGACTTCTGGGACGGCCAGCGTCACGGCCCGTCGTTGCTCCGAGTCTGCGACGGCGTCCTGCAGCGGATCGGACCTCTGCCTGCGGGCGTGCAGCCCGAGCCGGTCACGGTCCTGCCGGGGCTGGTCGACCGGCACGTCCACCTCGGGCTCGTCGACCTCGCTGACCTGGCCGACTCGCCCGTGGTCGAGGTGCACGACCTCGGTTGGGATCCGGACGCCGTCCTGCACTGGCGGGCCCACCCGCCGAGCGGTGTCCGGGTTGCGGTGGCGGGCCCGTTCCAC
>JAZQNT010000414.1:0-2069 GCA_045627505.1 Nocardioides sp. | reverse complement strand
GATGTTCGTGACGTCGACCAGGGCGTCGACGCCCTCCAGCCGGGCCGCCACCCCCTGACCCGTGGTCAGGTCGACGCCCGTGCTCCGCGCCAGGATGACGACGTCCGCGCCTTTCTCCCGGAGCGCCCTCACCACTGAGGTCCCCGCCCAACCAGTGCCCCCCGCAACCGCAATTCGCATGGAGCAGAGTGTGGCCTGTTTTCCTTCGGTCCGCACCCTGCTGCGCGCGCCGGGATCTCGCCGGGGTCGGCCGGGCCGGAAGAGCAGACCGCTCCTCTGGTCGGCGCCCGCTGCGCCGGGCATAGTGGGGACGAGGCGGCTGCGCCCTCCGGAGCGCCTCGCCGATGCCCCGCAGGTGCCCACACCCAGGAGCCCCATGAGCGAGAGCCCAATGAACGTCGTCGTGGTGGGTGCCGGGCTGGCGGGCGCCAAGGCGGTCGAGGAACTGCGCCGCAACGGCTACACCGGCGACATCACCCTGATCGGCGCCGAACCGCATCGTCCCTACGAACGTCCACCGCTCTCCAAGGGGCTGCTGCTCGGGACCGACGAGACCGACTCGGTGTTCGTCCACGATGCTGCGTGGTACGCCGAGCAACAGGTGGAGCTTCTCACCGGCGCACGGGTGACCGGCCTCGACCTGCCCGGGGGACGGGTCGAGGTGGCCGAGCGTGAGGTGCCCTACGACCGCCTGCTGCTGGCCACCGGAGCCCGCCCTCGTCGCCTGCCGTTGGCCGAGCGGTCCGGAGCCGACGTCATCCACCTGCGCACCCTGGACGACTCGCTCGCGCTCAAACCCAGGCTCAGCGAGAAACTGCTGATCATCGGTGCCGGGTGGATCGGGCTGGAGGTGGCGGCCGCCGCCCGGGAGGCCGGTGGCAGCGTCACGGTCGTGGAAACGGCTGCCCTGCCTCTGGCCGGGGTGCTCGGGGTCGAGATCGCCGCACTGTTCGCGGCGCTGCACCGCGACCACGGCGTCGACTTCCGGCTCGACACCTCGGTCGAGACGATCGAACGCACCTCGGCTGGCACGACCGTACGACTCTCGGACGGCCACCAGGTACGGCCCGACCTGATCCTCGTCGGCATCGGAGTCGAACCGGCCACTGAGCTCGGCGCCGCCGCGGGCCTGGCCACCGACCACGGCATCATCGCCGACGCCTCGCTGCGCACCAGCGCACCCGGTGTCTACGCCGCCGGGGATGTGGCCGCCCACGACCACCCCACGCTCGGACGCATCCGGGTCGAGCACTGGGACACCGCCATCCATCACGGGCGGCACGCAGCGCGGAGCATGCTGGGCGACGACTCCCCCTACACCCGTCAGCCCTACTTCTTCACCGATCAGTACGACCTCGGCATGGAGTACATCGGCCACGTGGGCCCGGACGGTTACGACGAGGTCACCGTCCGCGGCGACCTGGACGGCCTGGCGTTCACCGCGCTCTGGACGCGGGGCAACATGGTCGTCGCCGGCATGCAGGTCAACGACTTCGACGCCACCGATGCGCTGCGCAGTGTGGTGGGCCAGAACGTCGGCCTGCTGGCCCGCGACCCCGACGTCGACCTCGCGCAGCTGGCCGCGGCGGCGGTCGAGGACACCGCCTGAACCCGCGCCACGGGCAGGCCCGGCCATGCTGTGCCGGCGACCTTGGGCTGGACCTGGTCGACGCGCCGTGGCGCCTACCTGCCTGCGGGCAGGGCGTCGTCAGCCACGCGGGCGGGCAAGCCATCCTGGACCTGAGACAGACTCACCCTCATGCTCTCGGTCGCACCCCCGTCCTGTGGACTCGTCGCGTCGTAGCCGCGCAGCTGACCCGTCCTGCTGTCGAACAGCATCGTGAGCGGACCGCCCTTCGCGACCTCAGTGACGAAGGTGGCCTTCTTCTCCTCGTCCACCCGCACCTGCACGTCGTCGAAGCTGCCGTACGCCTCGATCGCAGCCGCCCAGACCTTCGTCGGTGCGTAGCCGCCGTAGATGATCCGCCCCAGCGCTTCCTCGGCCGCCGACCGATCTCCCTGGAGGCTGGAGGTGACCTGCTCGGAAGCCTCGACGGCCTCGAGCAGCT
>JAZQNT010000413.1:0-4508 GCA_045627505.1 Nocardioides sp. | reverse complement strand
CCTCGGCCTCACCCCGGAGTGGAACCCCGACCGGATCGGTGAGCACACCCAGCTGCGGCGCGACGACCTGGTCCGCCTGGTCCGCACGTTCATGACCCAGGTGAAGGCGATCGGGCACACCCGGGAGACGTTGGACGGGGCATGGCGGCGGATGGGTCGCTCCTACCGCACCCGCCTCTTCCTCGACCTGTACTGGCCGATCCACGACGCCTGGCAGGAGCGGCTGCGGGCGGACGGCGCGATCGACTCCGAGGACCTGCTGAGCACCGCCACCGGGCTGCTCGAGTCCGGCACCGACCTGGGCTTCGAGATGGTGCTGCTCGACGAGTTGCAGGACACCAGCCCGGCCCGCGCCCGGATCGTCCGCGCCCTGGTGGCGCCGGAGCACCGCCACCTGTTGGCCGTCGGCGACGACTGGCAGTCGGTGAACCGCTACGCCGGGGCAGACATCTCGGTGATGACCGACTTCGAGCACTGGTTCGGTGGGTTCGAGGGCATCACTCTGCCCACCACGTTCCGCTGCACCCAGACCGTCACCGACACTGCGGCCGAGTTCGTCCAGCGCAACCCGCGCCAGCTGCGCCGCTCGGTGCGGGCCGCGCAGACCCGACCCGGTGAGCCTGTGTCGCTGATCCGGATGGCCGACGAGGCGGAGATCCCCCGCGCGATCTCCGCCTACCTCGCCGACCTGGCCGGCAAGGTGACCGCCGCGAGCGTGGACGTGCTGGGCCGCTACGGCTTCGAGGAGAAGCTGCTGCCCGAGGACGTGCCGTCCAACCTGACGGTCACCTTCCGCACGGTGCACGACGCCAAGGGCCGCGAGGCCGACCACGTGCTGATCCCGCGGATGGTGACCGGCACCTACGGATTCCCCAGCGAGATCCCCGCCGACCCGGTGCTCGACCTGGTGATGTCGGACGCCGAGGCGTTCCGGCACGCCGAGGAGCGACGCCTGTTGCACGTGGCCATGACCCGGGCCCGGCAGACGGTGACCCTGGTGACGGTGGAGGGCAAGGAGTCCCCCTTCGTCACCGAGCTGTCGAAGAACGCCCGCCTGGCCGTCTCCGAGCTCAGCACGGCCGAACCGCTGGTGGCCTGCCCCGCGTGCGGCCAGGGCTCGCTGCTGCGCCGCTCGGGGTCGTTCGGTCCGTTCCTCGGCTGCAGCACCGCGCCGCGCTGCAAGCACACGCAGAAGGTGGAGACGCTGAAGGTGGCCGCCGACTGATCCACGTCCGGCGGCCGTTGCCGGGGCAGTCCCCGGGCCGGAGATGGACGCGCGCGACCCCGGGGAGGAGCATGGCGACATGGAGCACTCCCCTGCGTCTGGCCACGGCACCGACGAGCCCGGCAACCAGCCCGGCAGCCAGCCCAGCAACGAACCCGGCAACGAACTCAGCGCCAACGCGGCCCTGCGGGAGGTGCTGCTCGACGCCGACCTGTTCCGCCGCGGCGTGGACGAGCGTGCCCTGACCGCGCCCCTGGTGGCGGCGCTGCAGGAGACCGAGCACCCGGGACGCGCGGCCCTCACGTTCGCGCTCGGTCTGCCCGAGCACCTGGTCTTCGTCCCGGCGCCGCGCGACGCGGCCGACGTCGCCGGGCTGGACGACGAGGAGGTGGTGGCGCTGGTCGAGGTGGCAACCGCGACCTCGCGCTTCGTCTTCGTCCGCCCGCGCGGGGAGGAGAAGGTCGTCGCCGAGGCGCGCGGCTGGGACAGCATCGACCAGCTGACCCGCTACCGCCTGGCCCAGCCGTCGGTCCCGGGTGACCTGCGGGTGCTGCTGCTGCCCGCGGAACGGGCCGCGAAGATCCGGCGGCTGCGCGAGGCGGGCAGCCCCGAGGCCGCTGCGGCGGCAGGATTCGGCGCCGCGGAGTGGGACACCACCCCGGTGGAGGAGATCGGCAACTGGCGTCCGGTCACCTGGGAGTCCCTCGCCGAGGCGCTGGACGACGCCGTGCCGGCCGCCGAGGTGCAACTCGCGGGGCGCACCCGAGCAGTGCTGGGCGCGTTGCTGGTCACCGGAGGGTGAGTTCGTCGACCACGTGCTCGGCAATGGCCAGGGCGGAGGTGGCCGCGGGTGAGGGTGCGTTGCGCAACGCGGTGACCCGTCCGAGGTGGTGGATGCGGAAGTCGTCGACCAGCGTGCCGTCCCGGTCGACCGCCTGGGCCCGGACCCCGGCACCACCCGGGACGACGTCCTCCCGGCGCAGCTCGGGCACGTAGACCCGGGCCCGGCGGACGAAGAGCCGGGGGCTGAGCGAGCCGGCCACCTCCGCGGCACCCGTGCGCCAGTGACGCCTCGCGATCCGCCAGAACCCGGGGTGGGTGGCGACGGCGGCGAGGTCGGGGAGGGAGACGTCGCGCCTGCGGTAGCCCTGACGCGCGGTGGCGAGGACGGCGTTCGGCCCGACGTCGACGGTGCCGTCGACGCGCCGGGTGAAGTGGACGCCGAGGAACGGGTAGGCGGGGTCGGGCACCGGGTAGATGAGCCCGCGGACGAGGTCGGCGCGAGCGGGGACGAGCTGCAGGTACTCGCCGCGGAAAGGCAGGATCACCGGGTCCGCGACGTCCCCGGCGGCCACCGCGAGCCGGTCGGACTGCAGGCCCGCGCAGAGCACCAGGTGGTCGAAGGCGAAGTCGCGTCCGTCCGCGGTGGCCACGCGCACCCCGTGGTGCTCCGGACGCACCCGGTCAACCTCGGCGTCCAGCAGCACCTCTCCGCCCGCCGCCCGGACGTCGGCGGCGAGCGCCTCGCTGATCGCGACGAAGGCGGTGATCGCGGTCTCCGGTGAGTGCAGCGCGGCGACGCCGACCGCGTGCGGTTCGACGTCCGTGATCTCGGCCCGACCCAGCCGCCGCAGCCCCGGGACGCCGTTGCTCCGGGCCCGTCGTTCGAGGTCGTCCAGCCGCGCCACCTCGGTCTCGTCGGCTGCGACCACGAGCTTGCCGCAGGACTGGTGGACCACACCCTTCTCCTGCGCGTACTCCCGGGTCAGGGCCATCCCCCGGCGGCACAGCCGCGCCTTCAACGACCCCGGCGGGTAGTACACGCCGGCGTGCACCACCCCGCTGTTGTTGCCGGTCTGGTGCCTGGCGACCGCGTCCTCCTTCTCCAGCACCGTGACGCCGATCCCCGGGAACACCTGCTGCAGGCGTCGGGCGACCGCAAGGCCCAGGATCCCGGCACCGACGACCCCGACCGACTGCCTTGGCGACTGCTCTGGCGACGTCCCCACCACCCGCGACCTCCTTGGCTCCCCGTCGCTTCAGGGTCGCGCCTCGGTGCCGGACACGCCACCCCACCCTGGCCCGCGGAGCTGAGTGAGTTGGCCACGAGTCATTGGCCGCGCAACGCCTCCGTCGGCTCGATACGGGTGGCGCGGCGCGCCGGGTAGAGGCCGGCCACTGCCCCGGTGACCAGTCCCAGCAGAGGGGCGACCAGCAGCAGCCACGGCTCGATCACCGGACTCCACCCGCGCACCAGCGCGATCGCGACCACGGCCACCAGTCCCAGGGCCGCGCCCAGGATCCCGCCGAGGATGCCCAGGCTCGCCGACTCGGCCAGCACCTGGGTGGCGATGTGCCGACCCGTGGCGCCCAGGGCCCGGCGCAGGCCGATCTCACTCGAGCGCTCCATCACCGCCACCAGGGTCGTGTTGGCGATGCCGACGGTGCCGATCAGCAGGCAGATGCCGGCCAAGGCGTAGAAGAGCGCGGCCAGGTCGCCCGAGATGCTGTCCCGCAGCGCCCTCGGGTCCGGCGGGGAAGCCACCGCGACGTCCGAGGGCGCCAGGTACGACACCGTCACCGCTGCCTCCCGCGCCACCTGCAGGGCAGCGCCCGGTCGGGTCGAGACCACCAGGGTGGCCTCCTGCTTCGGCTCCGGCTCTCCCCACACCGTGTGCGCCGTGCCGGTGGGCACGATGACCGCCAACAGCAGCTCCGGCTGACGGGTGACGTCCGACAGGACTCCGACGACGGTGAACGGGCGCCCGCCGATGCTGATCGTGGTCGGTGGCCCGTTGCCGGTCACCCCCAGACGTCCGGCGGCTCCCGGACCCAGCACGGCCACCGGCAGGTCCTCGGCGAAGGCGTCGTAGGTGCGCCCCGCGCTCAGGGTGGGACCGATCGCGTCCCACGCCGACCACGAGACCGCCTGGATCGGAAGCTGGATGCCCTCGGTGTGCCCGGGAACCGACGAACTCACGCGGTCGTGGGTGGCGACGGCGTGGACCACGCCGGCCCCGGTGGCCCCGTTGAGCGCGCGGGCTCGTCCTATGGCTTCCTCGGTGAGCGGGAAGGACGCCTCGGCCGCCTGGTCGCGGCTGTCCGTGACGAGGACGGTGGTGGCCGCCTGGGCATCGAACCGGGCCGAGACCTGGCCAGACGCGGTCGACGTCAGGCCGAGGATGACCACCAGCGTGCCCACCCCCAACACCGTCCCGAGCGTGGTCAGCGCGGCTCGGGTCGGCTTGGCCACGATCGCGGCAACCACCTCGGCGGCCAGGTC
>JAZQNT010000412.1:0-8331 GCA_045627505.1 Nocardioides sp. | reverse complement strand
ACCAAGTTCACATCAAAACCTTGTTGCTTATCAATTAAACGACGTAAGTCACCATCGGTAAAAATACCAAGCAGAACATTATTTTGGTCTACAATTGGTCGTCCGCCTGCCGCGCCACGGCGCCCCGTGCCCGGTCGCGATCGCGATCGCCGTCTCCTGCTCGGCCGACCGCCAGGCCCTGGGCAAGATCACCCCCGAGGGCGTCTTCCTCGAGCAGCTCGAGATGGACCCGGCCCAGTACATGCCCGAGGCCGGCATGGCCGAGGAGATCGACGGCGGCGAGGTCGTCAAGATCGACCTCAACCAGCCGATGGCCGACATCCTCGCCGAGCTCTCGAAGCACCCGGTGAAGACCCGCCTCTCGCTCACCGGCCCGCTGGTCGTGGCCCGCGACATCGCGCACGCCAAGATCAAGGAGCGCCTGGACGCCGGCGAGCCGATGCCGGAGTACCTGAAGAACCACCCGGTCTACTACGCCGGCCCGGCCAAGACGCCTGCGGGCATGGCGTCCGGCTCGTTCGGCCCGACCACGGCCGGTCGCATGGACTCCTACGTCGAGCAGTTCCAGGCCGCTGGCGGTTCGATGGTGATGCTCGCCAAGGGCAACCGTTCCAAGCAGGTCACCGACGCCTGTGGCACCCACGGTGGCTTCTACCTGGGCTCGATCGGTGGCCCGGCCGCCCGCCTCGCCCTGGACTGCATCAAGTCCCAGGAGGTCATCGAGTACCCCGAGCTGGGCATGGAGGCGGTCTGGAAGATCGAGGTCGAGGACTTCCCCGCCTTCATCGTCGTGGACGACAAGGGCAACGACTTCTTCACCGACCCCTCCGGTGCGGTGAACGTGCCGCTGAGCCAGGTCTTGGGCGCCGGCATCCGGGTGCGCTCCAAGGAGAGCTGAGTTTCCCTGCTGATGTGAACGAAGGCCCGGTCGCCGATGCGACCGGGCCTTGTTCATGCACCACGTTCCGAGAGACCTCCGCTGCCCAGGCCCTCCCCCTCAGCGCGTCACCGGGACGTCCTCGGCCTCCAGGGAAGAAGACTTGGCGGCTTGCAGTTCCACAGGAACAACAGGCGGTTCAGGAGCCGGGGGCGGTGCGACTGGCTTCTGCTTGTCGTGGTCGACCAGCGCTTCCCTGACGTCCTGGACCACGCCACCACGCCCTCCGAGCGCATCGGCCAGCGCGAGCCGCAGGTGGAGCAGGGTCCGTTCTTCGCCACCCAGGTCGACTCCCGAGAGCGTCTTGCGGTGGGAGACACCGATAAGCACCCCGACGCTCTCCTCCTGCACCTGCTCCAGCTTGTCGAAGGCCCATTCCCGCTTCTTCAGCCCGGTCTCGAACACGACTCGCCGATCAGTGACCGTGACCATGCCTTGCGCGGCGACGACAGGGGTCATCACGTTCTGCTTGCTCCGAAGCTCGACCAGAGCGCCCGGCGCCTTGGAGTAGAGGCGCTCGTCAGCCTTGAGCTTCAAGCCGAACAGGGCTCCGGTGTTCTCGGGTACCTCGCCCCTGAACGACTCGGCTTCACGCACCAACGCCGCCAGGACGGTCCCGCGCTTCTCCCAAACCTCCGTGTCTGCCCTGTGCTGCTCCACACGGCGAGCGTGGTCGGCCATCGCCTGCTGGTGTCGCACCTTCTCAGCTTCGTGGGCGCTGCGCAGCGCTGCCAGGGCCTTGTCGTGCTTGGCCTGTTCCCGGCGCGCACGGCGCTCGTGCCGATGCCGCCAACGGCGGAGTCCGAACCAGATGACTGCGATGAGGACGAAGACGAAGATCACCCACTCGGTCACGCCCCACGGGTCGGGGTCAACGTGATGCGCCGACTCTTCCGAGGCCTCATTGCCCGCCTCGTCCGTGACCGTGGTGATGAAGCGGTAGTCGCCCTCCTCAAGGTCCACGTCCACCAGATCTCCTGACCCTCCCGCGACGAAGTCGCCCGAAGCCACCTCGTCGTCGCTGTCGTCCAAGACCCTCCAGACCACAGCTGCAGACCGCTCCGCGGTGACGAGCAGGACGAGGTGGCCGCGCGTGGAACGCTCGCCACGTCGAGCCACCTTCAGGCTCGGGGCCACGGAGTCGACCAGCACGGAGCCCAACGTCGACTGGCCGGTGCGTCCGAACTCATCGGCGAGGGTCACTGAGACGTCGTCGTACTGGCCGTCCTGGAGGTCGAGATCGATCCTCGCTTCGCCGCCAGTGATCGCGAAGGAACGCTCACCGCCGAGACCCGTGACCAGACCCGTGGCACCCTCCGTGCCTCGAATCCTCAGGGTCCTGATGCCCGAGGTGCTCGTGCCTTCGACGGCGGCAACAACCTCGAGACTCTCGACGTCCACTTCAAGGTCTCTTGCAACCTTGCTGGTATTGCCTGCCCCGTCGACCAACTTCACGACCACGGAGTGCTTGCCGTTCGCCGCGGGCACCAGGACTTCTGTACGGTCGGCTCCGGTCTTGCCCGCTGCCACCTTCTTCCCATCCACCGAGACCGCGTACTTCACCGCCTCCCCGGCGGCGAAGGCGAGCGCGGACCGGGCCTGAGCACTCGTGCCCGGAATGATCTGGAGCCCCTGCAGCGAGGGGGCGTCGGCGTCCGCATCCTGCGCGAACTTCGCGGCCACACTCTTGTTCCCCGCACCGTCCGTGGCGGTGACAACGTACTGATGCGTTCCCGTCGGTGCCTTGAACGAGATCTTCTGGCCAGGCCCCGTGGCGGTCACAGAGGCGTACTTCTTGCCCCCGGACTTCACCACCACACGTGAACCCTTCTCCGCGTTGAGCACGAAGGAGACGCGTCCACCCTTGCCACTGGCCGCTCCGGAGACCCGGGGCTTCGCGGGCGGGTCGTCGTCCTGCACCGGCTCATAGGTGCCCGCCAATGACCTGGGGCTCGACGTGCTCGGGAGCGACGAGTATCCGCACTGGCTGAAGTTGCCAGTGTCGCCACACACGTACGAGCCGCTGTCCGACGGACAGGAGTGTGCAGCATGGCAGCCATCGCGATGGGCCGATGCGGACGGCAGTGGAAGAAGGAAGAACGACAGGAGCAGCGTCAAGGACATGCTCCAGTGGATCGAGCGGGAGGTCACGCGCGTCCTCTCGGGACAGAGGGCACGGAGAGACACCCACCACCGTGCATCCCCAACAAGAACGGATGGTGTCACCTTCACTTCTACCCGTCAGCGCTGGCGACTGGAGGCGTTTGCGACAAGCTCGTGCACGTCTCACCTGCGATGCTCGTCACTACGGGTCACGCGTACTCACCCTGACCTGCGCCCATGTCGCAGCTGGGCGACCGCCTGCTCAAGCCGGTTCAACGCCTTCACCAGCTCACCCTCGCGGATCTCCAGCGGGGTGAAGCGGTGACCGTCGAAGTCGATGGCGGTCTGCAGGTGGACGGCCTCCCGGACGCTGTGCAGGTGCAGGGTGGCGGCGACGCCGCGCCAGTGCTCCACCGAGCGCGCGCCGCCGATCATCCCGTAGCCGACGAAGGCGACGGCCTTGTGGTTCCACTCGGAGAAGAGCAGGTCGACGGCGTTCTTCATCGGCGCAGGGAGCGAGTGGTTGTACTCCGGGGTGACGAAGACGTACCCGTCGAAGGAGTCGACCAGGTCGCTCCACGCCTGGGTGCTGGGTTCGTCGTAGGCCTTGTCGGTGCGCTGCTCGTAGCGGGTGGTGAGGGGATGCTCGATCAGGTCGAGGAGGACGTACTCGACGCCGTCGCGGCCCGACGCCTTCTCCAGCACCCAGTCCCCCACGACCTTCCCCCGGCGCCCCGGGCGGGTACTGCCGACGAAGACCGCGATCCTCACGCCCCGGCACCCCCGGCGTCGCTGGCCAGGAAGGCGAGCAGGGCTCGGTTGAACTGCTCGGGGTGCGAGGCGTTGATGCCGTGCGGTCCCTGGGCAATCACCTCGAGCGTGCTGGTCGGGATCGCCTCGCGGCTGCGTTGCCCGGATCCCTCCAGCGGGACGATCGCGTCGGCGTCACCGTGGAGGACCAGCACGGGCAGTCCCGCCTGCTCCACCGCGGCCACGTCCGCGCGGAAGTCGGTGTGGGCGAAGGAGTCGATGCAGGCCAGGGCCGCCGGTTGGTGCGACTGCTGGGCCAGCGCGACGGCAGCCGCCACCTCCTGCTCGTCGACGGCGAGCTGGTCACCCGCCGAGAAGAACGTGTGGACGAAGCCCGCGAGGAACCCGTCGCGGTCCGCCTCCAGCCCGTTCTTCATCTCGTCGGCGCCGGCAGGTGGCAGCGGACCGTCGGGGTTGTCGTCGTTCTTCTCCAGGAACGGCGGGACGGCGGCTGCCAGCACCACGGCCCGCGCCCGTCCCTGCGGGTGCCGGGCGGCGTAGCGGATCACCTCACCACCGCCCATCGAGAACCCGACCAGCACCGCGTCCTGCACGTCCAGCGCGTCGAGCACCTTCTCGAGGTCGTCGGTGAGCGCGTCGTAGTCGTAGCGCTCGTCGGCCGGATGTCCGCTGCGGCCGAAGCCCCTGCGGTCGTGGCTGATCACCCGGTGCCCCGCGTCCACGAGGACCGGGACCTGGTGCGCCCAGGACTCCCCCGACAGTGGCCACCCGTGGACCAGCACCACCGTCCGGCCCTGACCGGTGACCGCACCGCGGTCCTCCACGTGCACCGGGAAACCGCCCACGTCCACCTGCTGTGTACTCATGCCGTACCGCCTTCCGAGTCCTGGACCCCCGCATGGGGTGGGGCATGGCAGTACCCACTCCGCCCCGCGACAACCACCAGCGAGCAGTCGCGCCCGTTGCCGAGGCTGCCGCTGGATCTCCGACTCTCCTGCGGAGGTGGCACCTCCACATCTACGGTGTCCGCATGACCTCCTCCGACACCCGCGACGAGCCGACCCGAGTCCTCCTCTTCGTCCAGGGCACCGACGACGAGGCCGCCGCGGTGCGCCGCCTCGCCGCCACCGCCGGTCTGGCAGCACCGTTCGTGCTGACCGTGACCGAGGACGACGCCGACGCCGTCTCCGCGGCTCTGCCCGCGGTGCTGGAGCGGCTCACCGACCTGGAGGTCGCCGTGCTGGTGGGACCGCTGGCCAGCGAGACCTGGCGTCGTCACCCCGCCTTCCAGCTTCACCTGACGCTGGTGGACGCACCCGCCCTGCACGAGGAGTCCAGTGACGAGGACCTGGCACGCGTCCACGCGGCACTGCGCGGCACCGCCGCGATGCTGAACGTCGACCTGGCCGTCGAAAGCTGACGCCGCACCGCGTTACGGTCGAGGCATGACGGAGCAGAACGCGCAGAACGCCGGTGGGTTCCGGATCGAGCACGACTCGATGGGTGAGGTGAGGGTCCCCGTCGACGCGCTGTGGCGGGCGCAGACCCAGCGGGCGATCGAGAACTTCCCGATCTCCGGCACCGGCCTCGAGCCGCGCCACGTCCGGGCGCTGGGACTGGTCAAGCAGGCCGCCGCAAAGGTGAACGGCGAGCTCGGGGTGCTGGACGCGGCCCGCGCGGAGGCCATCGAGCGCGCCGCCGCCCAGGTGGCCGCCGGGCAACACCTCGACGCGTTCCCGCTGGACGTCTTCCAGACCGGCTCGGGCACCAGCTCCAACATGAACACCAACGAGGTGCTGGCCACGCTCGCCTCCACCGACGAGCTCGACGTCCACCCCAACGACCACGTCAACGCCTCGCAGTCGTCCAACGACACCTTCCCCACCTCGATCCACGTGGCCGCGGCGCTCGCGGTCACCGAGGACCTCTTCCCCGCCCTGGAGACGCTCGCCACCTCCCTGGAACGCAAGGAGGAGGAGTTCGCCGGGGTGGTGAAGTCCGGCCGCACGCACCTGATGGACGCCACTCCGGTGATGCTGGGCCAGGAGTTCGGCGGGTACGCCGCCACCGTGCGCCACGCGGTCGAGCGGCTGGAGTCGGTGCTGCCCCGCGTCCGCGAGCTGCCGCTGGGCGGCACCGCGGTGGGCACCGGGATCAACACCCCGCCCGGGTTCGCCGCCCGGGTGATCGACGTGCTGGGCGAGCTCACCTCGGAGCCCTTCACCGAGGCGCGCAACCACTTCGAGGCCCAGGGCACCCGGGACTCCCTCGTCGAGCTCTCCGGGGTGCTGCGCACCTACGCGGTGGGCCTGACCAAGATCTGCAACGACCTGCGGTGGATGTCCTCGGGACCCACCACCGGACTTGCCGAGATCCACCTGCCCGACCTGCAGCCCGGGTCGTCGATCATGCCCGGCAAGGTGAACCCGGTGCTGCCGGAGGCCACCCTGATGGTCTGCGCCCAGGTGGTGGGCAACGACGCCGCCGTGGCCTGGGGCGGCGCCGCGGGCAACTTCGAGCTCAACGTGATGATGCCGATGATGGCCCGCAACCTGCTGGAGTCGGTGCGCCTGCTGGCCACCTCCTCGACGCTGCTGGCCGAGCGCTGCGTCGACGGGATCACCGCCGACGTCGAACGGATGCGCCGCTACGCGGAGTCCTCCCCGTCGGTGGTCACCCCGCTGAACAAGTACATCGGCTACGAGGCCGCCGCCAAGGTGGCCAAGAAGGCGCTGGCCGACGGCACGACCATCCGCGAGACGGTGCTCGCCCTGGGCTTCGTCGACCGTGGCGAGCTCACCCTGGAGCAGCTGGACACCGCGCTGCACGTGGAGTCCATGACCCATCCGTGAGCAGCCCCACGGCGGGCAGCACACGGTGCCACCTGACGCAGGGAGCGCACGGTGGCAGGAATATCCTCGAGGCCATGCTCCCGGGACTCCTGAACGCTGACCCCACCCGTTTCGTCGAGGTCGCCGGGCGCCGGCTGAGCCACCCCGAGCTGCTCGGTGCCGCCCCCCGGGTGGCCGCCGACCTCGCCGGCAAGCAGCGGGTCGCGGTGCTGGCCACCATGACCCTGGAGACCGTGGCCGGCGTGGTCGGGGCGCTGATGGCCGGCGTCTCGGTCGTGCCGGTGCCGCCCGACTCCGGCACCCGCGAGCTGGAGCACTTCCTGCGCGACTCGGCCCCCGACGCGTGGCTGGCCACCGCCGGCGACGACAGCCTCCCGCTGGTCGAGGTGGACGTGGACGCCCGCGCCGACCTCGCGAGGACAGGGCACGTCGCCGTCGAGGTGCCCCAGAACGACGTGGCGTTCGTCCTGTACACCTCCGGCACCACCGGGCTGCCCAAGGGCGTGCTGATGTCGCGCCGCTCGGTGCAGGCCGGACTCGACGGCCTGGCCGAGGCCTGGGACTGGACCGGGGACGACACCGTTGCCCACGGACTGCCGCTCTTCCACGTGCACGGCCTGATCCTGGGCGTGCTGGGACCGTTGCGCTTGGGCGGCAACGTGATCCACGTCGGCAAGGGCACCCCCGAGGCGTACGCCCCCGCCGCGGACCCCGCGCGCGGGGAGCAGCGCGCCACGATGTACTTCGCCGTCCCGACGATCTGGTCGCGCCTGGTCGAGCGTCCCGAGCTGTTGCGCCAGCTCTCCGGCGCCCGACTCCTGGTCTCCGGCTCGGCCGCGCTGCCGGTGCCGGTCTTCGAGAAGGTGCGCGAGCTGACCGGCCTGGAGCCGGTGGAGCGCTACGGCATGAGCGAGACCCTGATCACCGTCGCGACCCGCGCCGACGGGGCGCGTCGGGCCGGGTGGGTGGGCGTCCCGATCGCCGGGGTCGAGACCCGTCTGGTGGACGACCTGGACCAGCCGACGCCGCACGACGGCGAGTCGGTGGGCCACCTGCAGGTGCGCGGCGCCACCACCTTCGACGGCTACCTCAACCGTCCCGACGCCACCGCCGAGGCGTGGACCTCCGACGGGTGGTTCCGCACCGGCGACGTCGCGGTGATCGCGCCCGACGGTCGGCACCGCATCGTCGGGCGGGAGTCCGTCGACCTGATCAAGTCCGCCGGGTGGCGGATCGGGGCCGGCGAGATCGAGTCCACACTGCTGGGCCACCAGAGCGTGGCCGAGTGCGCGGTGGTCGGCGAGCCGGACGCAGACCTGGGCCAGCGCATCGTCGCGCACGTCGTGCTGCGCGCCCAGGCGAGCGGGTCCGAGGAGCTCGCCGACGAGCTCGTCGCGCTGGTCGGCAGCGAGCTCTCGGCGCACAAGCGTCCCCGCGAGGTCCGCTGGGCCACCTCCCTGCCACGCAACGAGATGGGCAAGGTGCAGAAGAAGCGCCTGCTGGGCTGAACGGCCCAGGAGGCGCCTCGTGGAGCCAGACCGCTCTCCCGACACCGGAACGCGTCAAGGCTGATGGTGGCCGCACGCATTCCGGCACCGAGCAATTCGTCAATCTTCCTGTCCGTCATCAGGAAGCCGTTGGACACCATTCCCCATGGGAATTCAAGGT
>JAZQNT010000411.1:0-10679 GCA_045627505.1 Nocardioides sp. | reverse complement strand
TGGAGACGGGTGACGAGCGCCTCCAGGTCGGCGACGCGAGCACGCAGACGTGCGTTCTCGAGTCCGACGCGTGCGGCTCCACGCGAGTCACTCACCACCTGTCCGAAGAGGGCCTTGGCCATCGAAGAACCTTCCTGCTCTCATGGGCCACTCCCCCGCGGACGACCCTCATTCCAATGTCCCAGCGCTCTGAAACCGGGTCAAATCGGCGGGCTCGGGCGGCCTGAGTGCCGGTTGCCCACTCCGGCTTCGACAGGGGCTTCGACACGGGCTTCGACAGGGGGAGAATGCCGCCATGACCCCCAGCACCGCCCGCCGACCACCCGCAACGGACGTGATCACCGGAGCGGAACTGGGCCGGTGGTACTGGCGCAAGGACGAGCTCGTCGCACTCGCGCGCAGGCACGGCATCAGTACCGGAGGCGACAAGGTGACGCTGACCGGGCGGATCGCCGCACACCTGGACGGCATCCCCTTCACCGAGCCCGCGACCCGTCGCCCCAGCACGGTGCAGCTCAGCGAGCCGCTGCACCCGACGACCCTCATCCCCGCCGGCCAACGCTGCAGTCAGGTGGTCCGGGCCTGGTTCACGGCGCAGCTGGGGGTCCCCTACCGCTTCGACGCAGCGATGCGCGAGTTCTTCGCCCGTGCGGACGGCACGACGACTCTCGCCGACGCGCTGACCCACCACCGGGACACCCGCGCCTCGGCGCCCCGCGCCATCGACTCGGCGCCCCGCGCCATCGACTCGGCGCCCCGCGCCATCGGGGAGCAGTTCGAGTTCAACCGGTTCTCCCGGGCGTGGCGTCACCTGCACCCCGGTGCAGGGCGCGCAGACCTGCTGGGCGCGTGGCACGTCCACCGGGCGCTGCCCACCGAAGAGCGGCTCAGGTGGTTCGGCGCCGCGGAGGCGGCTGGCACTTCGGACAGAAGTACGACGAACGGTTCATGAAGGCGACCCGCCGGATCGGCGTTCCGCACCGCTCGCAGGGGAGGTCCTCCCGGCCGTAGACCTTGAGGCTGCGGTCGAAGTAGCCGGACTCACCGTTCACGTTGACGTAGAGGGAGTCGAAGCTGGTTCCGCCCTCGGCCAGCGCTGCGCGCATCACCGCACGGGCCTGCTCCAGCACGTCCACGGCCTGGCCACGGGTCAGCCGCTCGCCCGGTCGCTCCCCGTGCAGCCGGGCCCGCCACAACGCCTCGTCGGCGTAGATGTTGCCCACCCCGGAGACGAGGTTCTGGTCGAGGAGCTGCCGCTTCACCGCGACGGCGCGCCGGCGCATGCGGCGTGCCACCGCCTCCAGGTCGAACTGCTCGTCGAGCGGGTCCCGGCCGATGTGCGCGATCTCCGCGGGGAGCTCCGCACCGCCGGGGGCGTAGGAGAGTCCGCCGAACATCCGCTGGTCGACGAAGCGCAGCTCGAGGCCGTCGTCGAGCACGAACCGCACCCTCAGGTGTCGCTCGTCCGGTGCGCCCACGGGTTGGATCAGCATCTGGCCGCTCATCCCCAGGTGGCCCAGGAGTGCGTCGCCACCGTCCAGGGCGAGCCAGAAGTACTTCCCCCGGCGCCGAGCAGCGGTGATCGTGCGACCGGTCATCCGCTGCGCGAACACCATCGGGCCGCCGGCCTCGCGACGCACCGGGCGCTCGTGCAGCACCTCGACGGAGAGCACGCGCGCGCCGACGACGTGTCGCTCCAGGCCACGTCGCACGACCTCCACCTCGGGAAGCTCAGGCATGGCGGAGGTCAGAGGTCGGTGGCAGCGGCGGCGTCAGGGGACGGCACGCTGTGGGCCGCCTGGATCTCGCCGTAGGCGGTCTCGGCGGCGGCCTGCTCGGCCTCCTTCTTCGACCGACCGGTGCCGTGGCCGTACAGCTGGCCACCGACGCGCACCTTGGCGGTGAAGGTCTTCATGTGGTCGGGACCCTCGTCCTCGATCACGTACTCCGGAACGCCGAGCTGGTGACCAGCGGCGAGCTCCTGGAGAGAGGTCTTCCAGTCCAGTCCGGCACCGAGGGCAGCAGCAGCCTCCATCAGCGGGTCGAACAGGTCGTGGATCACCTTCGCGGCGGCCTCGAGACCACCGGAGAGGTGGACGGCACCGATGACGGCCTCCACGGTGTCGGAGAGGATGGACGCCTTGTCGCGTCCACCCGTGGTCTCCTCGCCCCGACCGAGCTTGATGTGCTCGCCGAGACCGATCTGGCGCGCCACCCCGGCCAGCGCCCGGGCGTTGACCACCGCGGCACGCAGCTTGGCCAGCCGGCCCTCGGAGAGGTCCGGGTGGTTGCGGTAGAGCGTCTCCGTGACCACGACGCCGAGGACGGAGTCCCCGAGGAACTCCAGGCGTTCATTGGTGGGGAGGCCACCGTTCTCGTAGGCGTAGGAACGGTGTGTGAGCGCACGCTCGAGCAGCTCGGGATCCAGGACTGGATCACCGAGCTGCTCGCGCAGACGCTGAGTGCTCAGGGCCTTGCTCGGTTCAGAGAACCTGGCGACGGGCCGTCTTGGCACCGTACTGACCGCACTCACCGCACGCACGGTGCGGGAGGGTCTTGGCGCCGCAGGCCGGGTTCGCGCAGTTGACCAGCGCGGGGGCGACAGCCTTCCACTGCGAGCGACGGTGGCGCGTGTTGCTGCGCGACATCTTCCGCTTCGGAACAGCCACAGTTATCTCCTCATGCCTGGGCCGTTATGGCCACTTGCTTGTCCGGTCGGGTCCGACCGGTTTCAGTCCTGGTCCTGCTTGAATGTCTCGAGGCCAGCCCAACGCGGGTCGATCGGCTCCTCGTGCGTGTGGTCGGGGTCGTCCGCGAGTCGCGCACCGCACTCGGTGCACAGTCCCGGACAGTCGTCCTGGCACAAGGGCTGGAACGGCAGTGCAAGCACTACCGCGTCCCGCAGCAGGGGCTCGAGGTCGAGCAGGTCTTGCTCAAGGGTACTGACTTCGTCGTCCAGTTCCTCATCCGCCCCGTCACGAGTGACGTCGTCGTAGAGGTACAGCTCCTGGAGATCGACGACGAGTTCGTCCTCGATCGGCTCCAGGCACCGGGTGCACTCGCCCACGAGTTCGACGTCAGCCGTACCCGTCAGGAGCACACCTTCCATGACCGCCTCGAGCCGCAGGTCCAGCTGGACCTGCTTGCCCTCGGGGACGTGAAGGACTTCGATGCCAAGTTCTGCCGGCGCCGGGACGGAGAGCGAGAGCTCACGCTGCGCGCCCGGACGTCGACCGAGCTCGCGAGTGTCGAGCACGAACGGCGCCCTGGGGTCCAGAGTGGTCACTGAGCACTTCCATCTTCGGCACAACAGAACCAGGTAACACTAACCGCCACCCCTCCTGCCGGGCAAAACGCCTTCCCCCCGCTTCCCCTCCGGGTGGCGTGGATCACCCCGGGCGTCAGGGCTCAGGCGTCACGCTGGGAACGCCGCTCGTCCCGACGACGGAGCAGGCGCTCGTGCACGGCGTCGGGCACGAAGGCGGAGACGTCCCCGCCGAAGGAGAGCACCTCCTTGACCAGGCTGGAGGAGACGAACGACCACTGCGGGTCGCAGGCCAGGAAGACCGTGTCGATGCCCTGCAGGTGGGCGTTCATGTTGGCCATCGGCTGCTCGAACCCGTAGTCGGCGGAGTTGCGCAGACCCTTCACCACCGCGACCGCCTCCTGCTCGACGCAGAAGTCGACGAGCAGCCCGGTGAAGCCCACCACCCGGACGTTCGGCAGGTCCGCCACGGCCTCGCGCAGCATCTCCATCCGTTCGTCGGAGTCGAACCACCGGGTGGCCGACTTGGTGGCGTTGACGCCCACGGCCACCAGCACCTCGTCGAACAGCACCGAGGCCCGACGGAAGACGTCCAGGTGGCCCTGCGTCACGGGGTCGAAGGAGCCCGGGCAGACCACCCGACGCACTCCGGCCGGACGATCACCGGCCGGTCGCTCACCCGCTCGACGGCCCGTGTGGGGTCCGGTCCTCACGTCACTGCCCACCGTCACGCTCCTGCTCGTCGACGGCCGTGCCGTCCTCGTCCTCGTTCTCGGCGGCGATCGCGTGACCGTACCAGAGCACCGTCTCGCCGTACTTCTTCTCCCGGTGCACCTCCAGACCCTCCGGCCACCGGAGACCGCGCGAGCGCGAACCGCGCTCCACCACCACCAGGGCGTCGGGCACCAGCCAGCCGTTGGCCACCAACGCGGCGAGGTCAGCCTCGACCGCCGCGTTCTCCAGGGGGTAGGGGGGATCCATGAAGACCACGTCGTAGGGCGCCTGCGGGGTACCGGCCAGCACCGCGCCGACCGGCTGGGCCCGCACGTCTGCCCGGCCGAACCCGAGGTCGGCGGCGTTGGAACGGATCAGTGCCGCGGTCCGGCGGTCCTGCTCCACCAGCGTCACCACCCCTGCGCCGCGGGACCACGCCTCCAGCCCGACTGCGCCCGACCCGGCGTACAGGTCGAGCACCCGCAGCCCCTCGAGCGTGACGCACCAGGACTCGACGGCGGAGAAGAGCGCCTCCCGCACCCGGTCGCTGGTGGGACGTGTCGCCTGTCCGCGGGGCGTCGCCAGACGTCGCCCGCCGGCTCGTCCGCCGATGATCCTCGTCATGCCTTCTCCATGTAGTCAGAGCTGCTGCTCGCCTCGACGTCGGCCACCCAGCGCGCCAGGCCGGGGGCAGCTGCTAGGTGGGGGTCCTCGGCGAGCAACTGCTCAGCGGCTGCGCGCGCGGAGACGATCACGTCCTCGTCCCGCAGCACCCGTAGATTCTCCAACGTCGACCGGACGCCACTCTGACTGGTCCCCAGGACGTCCCCTTCGCGTCGGTGCTCCAGGTCGATCCGGCTGAGCTCGAAGCCGTCGGTGGTGGACGCCACGGCAGCGAGCCGCTCGCGCGCCTCACCGCCCTGCTCGGCCCGGGTGACGAGCAGGCAGAGCCCGGGCAGCCCTCCACGGCCGACACGTCCACGCAGCTGGTGCAACTGCGAGACGCCGAACCTGTCGGCGTCGAGGACAACCATGGTGGTGGCGTTCGCGACGTCCACCCCCACCTCGATCACGGTGGTGGAGACCAGCACGTCCACCTCCCCGGCCGCGAAGCGACGCATCACCGAGTCCTTGTCGTCCGACGCCATGCGCCCGTGCAGTCCCTCGACGCGCACCCCGGCGAGTGGACCTGCGGTGAGTTCCTCGAGCACCTGCTCCACCGCCGCGGCTGCCGGTCGGGGCGCGGCGGCTGCCCGGCCGCCGTCGGGGTCCGGTGCGGCGAGGAAGTCGTGCTCCCCCGCCTCCTGCACGTCGCCGCTGATCCGCGGGCACACGACGTAGACCTGGTGCCCGGCTGCGACCTCCTCGGCGACCCGGCTCCAGACCCTGGACTCCCACTGCGGGTGCTCCGCCAGCGGCGCCACGTGCGTGGTGATCGCCGCGCGGCCGGCAGGCAGCTCCCGCAGCACCGACGTCTCGAGATCTCCGAAGACCGTCATCGCGACGGTGCGCGGGATCGGGGTGGCCGTCATCACCAGGACGTGCGGAGGGGTGCTGGCCTTGTCGGTGAGTGCGGCCCGCTGCTCCACGCCGAAGCGGTGCTGCTCGTCCACCACCACCAACGCGAGGTCGGCGAAGGAGACGTTGTCCTCCAGCAGGGCGTGCGTACCGATCACGATGCCGGCCTCGCCCGACGCGATCTGCAACAGCGCCTCGCGCCGCTGGGTCTTGCCCATCGATCCGGTCAACAGGGTCACCCGGGTCGCCTCACCGGCTCCGCCGAGCATCCCGGACTGGGCTAGGTCGCCCAGGAGGGAGGTGATCGAACGGTGGTGCTGCTGGGCCAGCACCTCGGTGGGAGCCAGGAGCACCGCCTGTCCGCCCGAGTCGACCACCCGGAGCATGGCCCGCAGCGCCACCAACGTCTTGCCCGACCCCACCTCACCCTGCAGCAGTCGGTTCATCGGCCATGGTCGGGCCAACTCGGCCTCGAGGGTCTCCCCCACCTCGCGCTGCCCGGCGGTGAGGGTGAACGGCAGGCGGGCGTCGAAGGCGGCCAGCAGTCCGCCGCCGCCCACCCGCGCCTGCCCGGCGACCTGACGGTGCGCCGCCCGGCGACGAGCCAGCACCAGTTGGAGGGCCAGGGCCTCGGCGAA
The DNA here is from genome assembly GCA_045627505.1 of Nocardioides sp. GTDB lineage: Bacteria > Actinomycetota > Actinomycetes > Propionibacteriales > Nocardioidaceae > Nocardioides. The sequence goes on along the minus strand of JAZQNT010000411.1, from coordinate 4,544 downwards.
CTTGAACCGGTGCCGCCCGCGCTCCAGCTCCGCCCAGGTGTCGGGGCCGTGCACCAACCGGTAGGCAGTCATCACGTCGACCAGCCCGAAGCGCTCGCGCAGCGCGGGCGGGAAGACGTCCTCCACCCCGCTGACCAGGTCGAGCGCCACCTGGACGGTCTTCTGGATGTCCCAGGAGTAGATCCCGGCAGTCAGTGGGTAGATCGGCATGAGCCCCTTGAGGCTCGCCGCGAGGCTCTCGTCGCTGACGGTCTCGGTGGCGTGCGGGCCGCCCTCCGGATCGGCGTCGGCATCGGCATCGGTGCCCTCGAGCATGCCGACCGCCTCCGGCGCACCGAAGACGACCGAGTGCGGCTGGGCCAGCTGCCAGCGGCCGTTGAAGACCTGGACCTTGCCGGTGAACATGCCGCGCGCCCCGACCGCGTGCCGACGCTGCTCGGCGTTCGCCATCCCCTCGTAGGGGAGGAAGTAGGTCATCATGAACTCCGGGCCCGCGGTGACCACCCGGACCTCGAGGCGGAAGCTGCGCCGCCCGGTACGCCGGTTGGTGAACTGCTTGACCTGGCTGGCCACGATCTGCCCGACCACGCTGAGCAGCTCGCCCTCGACGGGGCGCACGTCCTCACTCAGCTCGGTGGTGCGCACGTAGCGTCGCGGGAAGTAGTCGAGCAGGTCGCCCACCGTCCGCAGGCCGAGCCCCTCCTCCACCGCCTTGCGCTTCTTGGTCGAGCGTCCGAACACGGCCGCGATCGGCGCGGTCGGCGTGATTGCAGCCATCACTCGACGCCGATCAGCAGCGGGTAGCGCTCCTGACCGCCGGAGTAGACGACGACGTCCACCGTCGGGTGCTGCTCCGCCGCCCAGACGGCGCACTGCTCGGCCAGCGCGGCGGCAGACTCGTCGCCGCCCGACACCAGGGTGATCAGGTCACCTCCGGCACCCAGCAGACGCGCCACCACGCCGCTGGCCACCTCGAAGACGTCACTGCCGATCAGCGCGAAGTCACCGTCGATCACGCCCAGGACGTCGCCCGGCTCACAGGGGCCGGCGGTGGTCCATGCCTGCTTGGCGGCCACGGTCACCGCGCCGTGGCGCGCGTGCCGGGCGGTGGCCGTCATCTCCAGGACGTCGGCCTCGAAGGATCGACCCGGTTCGTGCACGGCCAGTGCAGCCAGGCCCTGGACCTGGGCGTGGGTGGGGATGACCGCAGCCTTGATCCCCCCGCTCTCCTGCGCGGTGCGCACGGCGATCTCTGCCACCCGCACCGAGTCGGGGTCGTTGGGAAGGACCACGATCTCGGCGGCGCCGGTGGCCTCGATCGCGGCGAGGACCTCGCCGGTGGAGGGACGCTGACCGGGGCCCGCGGCGACCACCTCGGCTCCGGCGGCGGAGAACAGCTCACGCAGCCCCTCACCGGCAGCCACCGCGACGATCCGGCGTCCACTGCGCCCGGAGTCCCGCCCGGAGTCCCTGGTGCGCTGGGAGGCGACCTGCTCGGCGAAGTGGGTGACGCGGATCCGGTGCGGCCGACCGGCTTCGATGCCCGCCTCGATCGCGGCACCGACGTCGTCGACGTGGACGTGCACGTTCCACAGTCCCTCGCCCCCGACCACCACGAGTGAGTCACCCAGCTCGCCCAGGCGGGTGCGCAAGGTGGCCACCGCCTCCTCGGACGCGTCCAACAGGTACATCACCTCGTAGGCGGGTCCGCCCTCGGTGAGGTCGTCCCCTGCGACCTTCACCACACCCTCGGGGAGGACCGGGATCCGCCGGACGAAGTGGTGGGCCGCCTCACGCACCGTGACGCGACCGGTGAGCACCTGCTCGGCGGCGTCCAGCACGACGCTGAGGCCGCGACCGCCCGCGTCCACCACGCCTGCGGCGGCGAGGGCGGGGAGCTGGTTCGGGGTGTTGGCCAGGGCCAGCCGGGCCGCGGCCGCAGCCGCAGAGAACACCTTGGCGGTGACTCCGCCACCCAGCACGTCGGTGTGGGCTTCGAGCGTGGCGGTGGCCGCCTCGCTGGCGGCACGCGCGACGGTGAGGATGGTGCCCTCGACGGGGACACCGACCGCGGCGTAGCTGGCCTCGGTGGCCATCCGCAGCGCCTCGACCAGGGTCTGGGGGCGGAAGGCTTCGTGTCCGGCGCGTTCGAGCCGCGAGGCCACCGCCCCGAGCATCTGGCTCAGGATCACTCCCGAGTTGCCGCGCGCGCCCATGAGCGCGGCCCGGCGGAACTCGGCCAGGGCCTTCTCCACCGAACCACCGTCGAGCGCCGCCCCACGCAGGGCGTCACGCGCGGCGGAGAAGGTGAGGAACATGTTCGTCCCGGTGTCGCCGTCCGGCACCGGGTACACGTTGAGGGCGTCGATCTCCTCCCGGGCCCGCGACAAGGCGTCGGTGGCCACGTCCACGAACCGCAGCACAGTCTCCAGGGCGATCCCGTCAGGCACCTGTTCCACCCGTCACACCCTCCTGCTGCTCATCGCCGCCCACTCCCCGGCACAGGCTAGTGGCCCGCACCGACCGAAATGCAGAAGACCCCGGGAGCAGATGCTCTCGGGGTCCTCCAAAGCTGGGATCAGCGCGAAACCTTGCCGGCCTTCAGGCAACCCGTGCACACGTTCAGGCGCTTCGGGGTACCGTTCACCGTCGCGCGAACGCGCTGGATGTTCGGGTTGAAACGACGCTTCGTGATCTTGCGCGACCAAGGACGGTTGTTGCCGAAGCCCGGCTTCTTGGCGCAGATGTCGCAAACGGCAGCCACCGTGCACTCCGATCAGTTCGATTTGGATTCGTCTACACTGTGCCCGCAGCAACCGGTCTAGGTCGGCAGGCAACTTGGCTAGGTTATCCGACCTCGGGCCACCGATGAAATCGGGGACTTCGGCCGGACTGCGTTTGTCGGCTGAGACGCACGCTCCGATCAGAAGTGTACCCACCCCTTGACGCCGTCGTACGCCGCACCGTCCACCGTGACCCCCGAGCCCTCTCCGACGGCGCCGATCACCAGCCATCCGTCGGGCACCGCGGAGGCCTCCGGGAACGTCGCCAGGAGTGGGTGGTCCTCCCCGCCGCCGAGGATGAACTGCAGTGGTTCGGCACCCAGCGCGGCGCCCACGGCGACCAGCGGCTCAGGGATCTCGAAGACGTCCGACCGGATGTCGATGGCCACCCGCGACTCCGCGGCCAGGTGCTCGGCGTCGGCCACCAGACCGTCGGAGACGTCCATCATCGCGGTGGCGCCCGCCTCGGCCGCGACCAGACCGGCCTCGTACGGGGGCTCAGGGCGCCGGTAGGCCTCCACCAGGTTCCGCGGGGAGCGGAACCCCCGCTTGAGCACCGCCAGGCCGCCAGCGGCCCAGCCCTGGCGCCCGCAGAGGGCCAGCACGTCCCCGGGACGGGCCCCCGAGCGCAGCACCGGGGGCACCGAGCAACTGCCGATGGCGGTGACGGCCACCACGATCTCCTCGCTCCGGGTGATGTCGCCGCCGACCACGCTGGCGCCGACCGCGGCGCACTCCTCCGCGAAGCCCCGCCCGAACTCCAGGACCCACCCGAGCTCGAGGTCTGCGGGCAGCGCAAGACCGAGCGTCATCGTGTGTGCCCGCCCACCCATCGCGTTGACGTCGGAGAGGTTCTGGGCCGCGGCCCGGTGTCCGACGTCACGTGCACTGGCCCAGTCGCGGCGGAAGTGCCGTCCCTCGACCAGCAGGTCCGTGGTCACCACGACGTGACCCTTGCGCACCCGGACGAGCGCCGCGTCGTCCCCCGGCCCGACGAGCACGTCCTCTCCCTGCGGGAAGTGGGCCACCAGGGCCTCGACCAGTTCGAACTCTCCGACCTCCGACAGCGGCAGGTCCTCACGCAAAGCCATGGGCACATCTCATCAGAAGGGCCGGACGACCCGGCGGACCGGCGCGCGCCCAAGCGTCGTAGGCGTCCCTCCATGTCACGTCCCGGCACCACCCCCGGCCGGTACCGGGACCCGCGAGGGGTTCCCGGCGCGCACGCGCCGGAGTACGTTGTGGGAACCGGGCGCCGCAGATCGGCCCGACCCCCACCCGACACCCGTCCCCGAGGAGGGGCCATGGTCGTTCGCGCGTACGTACTCGTCCAGACCGAAGTGGGGCGGGCCGCGGAGGTGGCCGAATCCGTTCGGGAGATCGACGGTGTCACCCTGGCCGAGGACGTGACCGGTCCCTACGACGTCATCGTCCGGGCCGAGGCCCACGACGTCGACGAGTTGGGACGGCTGGTCGCCGCTCGGGTGCAGAACCTCCCCGGCATCACCCGCACGCTCACCTGCCCCGTCGTCAACCTCTGACCGGGCTCGGGTCGCGGCGCGCAGCCGCCCTGTCTCGGCCGGGGTCGCCCGGGGTTGCCCGGCCGTCACACCGCCGGTGGTAGACAACAGGCGTGAGTGAACGTCCCTCCCCCCCTGCATCCCGACGTACTGCATCCCGACGTCCTGCATCCCGACGTCCTGCATCCCATCTGGCGCTCCGCCGCACGGCGGGGCCCCTCGCCGCGACCGTCCTGGGAAT
>JAZQNT010000410.1:0-11438 GCA_045627505.1 Nocardioides sp. | reverse complement strand
CGCCCGACCACACGATGCGGTCGGCCGCGACGAGCTCCACCTGAAGCAGGCCAGCCATCACAGGGACTTCTGGATCTCGAGCCACTTGGCCTCGACGTCGTCGAGACCACCGCACATGAAGAACGCCTGCTCGGCGACGTGGTCGTACTCGCCGTCGGCAATCTTGTTGGACGCCTCGATGGTGTCGGCCAGCGGAACCGTCGCACCCTCGATGCCGGTGAACTGCTTGGCGACGTAGGTGTTCTGCGACAGGAAGCGCTGGATACGACGCGCACGGTGGACGACGATCTTGTCCTCTTCGGACAGCTCGTCGACACCGAGGATCGCGATGATGTCCTGGAGCTCCTTGTTGCGCTGGAGGATCTGCTTCACGCGGATCGCAGCGTCGTAGTGAGCCTGACCGATGTACTGCGGGTCAAGGATTCGCGACGTCGAGGTCAGCGGGTCAACGGCCGGGTAGATACCCAGGGACGCGATGTCACGCGAGAGCTCGGTGGTGGCGTCGAGGTGGGCGAAGGTGGTCGCCGGCGCCGGGTCGGTGTAGTCGTCAGCGGGCACGTAGATGGCCTGCATCGACGTGATCGAGTGACCACGGGTCGAGGTGATGCGCTCCTGGAGCGTACCCATCTCGTCAGCCAGGTTCGGCTGGTAACCCACTGCGGACGGCATACGGCCGAGCAGGGTCGAGACCTCGGAACCGGCCTGGGTGAAGCGGAAGATGTTGTCGATGAAGAGCAGGACGTCCTGTCCCTGCACGTCACGGAAGTACTCCGCCATGGTCAGTGCCGAGAGGGCGACGCGCAGACGCGTGCCCGGCGGCTCGTCCATCTGGCCGAAGACGAGGGGGCCCTTGTCGAAGACGCCGGCCTCCTGCATCTCGACGATGAGGTCGTTGCCCTCACGGGTGCGCTCGCCGACACCGGCGAACACCGACACACCGCCGTGGTTCTTGGCCACACGGGCGATCATTTCCTGGATCAGAGCGGTCTTGCCGACACCGGCACCACCGAACAGACCGATCTTTCCACCCTGGACGTACGGGGTGAGCAGGTCGATGACCTTGATGCCGGTCTCGAACATCTGAGTCTTGGACTCGAGCTGGTCGAAGGACGGCGCCTTGCGGTGGATGCCCCACCGCTCGGTCGGCTCGAAGGCCTCGCCCTCCTCGAGGTTCATGACCTCGCCGGTGACGTTGAAGACCTTGCCCAGAGTGATGTCACCCACGGGGACGGAGATCGGGGCACCGGTGTCACGCACCTGGGTGCCGCGCACCATGCCGTCGGTCGAGCGCATCGAGATGGCACGGACCAGGCCGTTACCGATGTGCTGCGCAACCTCGAGGGTGATGGTCTCGGTCTCGCCGTTGAGCTCGCGGTCAACGTGCAGGGCGTTGTAGATCGACGGCATCGCGTCGGTCGGGAACTCGATGTCCACGACCGCGCCGATGACGCGCGAGATGCGTCCGACGCCGCCAGCGGCGCCGGCAGCCTGGGTCTCTTCCACAGTGGCAGTCATTTTCTCACTCATTCCCGGCGTTCGCGTCGGCGAGGGCGTTAACGCCACCGACGATCTCGCTGATTTCCTGGGTAATGCCAGCCTGGCGCGCCTGGTTGGCAATTCGCTTGTACTTCTTGATGAGCTCCTCAGCGTTGTCCGTCGCGGACTTCATTGCCTTCTGTCGGGCAGCGAGCTCGGAAGCGGCTGCCTGGAGAAGAGCGAAGAAGATGCGGCTCTGGACGTACTTGGGAAGGAGCGCGTCGAGAACCTCACCGGCAGAGGGCTCGAACTCGTAGAGCGGGAGGAGGTCACCCGGCTCGGGCGCCTCGGTGCCGTCCACGACCTCCAACGGGAGGAGGCGGATGGCCTGGGGCACCTGGAGCATCATCGACCGGAAGCGCGTGAAGACCACGTGCACCTCGTCGACACCGGTCTCGTCATCACCCGTGAAGGCCTCGATCAGGGTCGAGCCGATCTCAGCGGCCACGTCGTACGTGGGCTGGTCGGTGAACCCGGTCCAGGACTGCACAATCGCGCGGTCACGGAACTTGAAGTAGGCCTCTGCCTTGCGTCCGGAGACGTAGAGGTCCACCTCCTTGCCCTCGCCCTTGAGCTTCTCGATGAGGCGCTCGGCCTCCTTGAGAGCGTTGGAGGCGTAGGCCCCCGCCAGGCCGCGGTCGCTGGTCATGACCAGGACGGCGGCGCGGCGGGACTCCGTGGGCTCGGTGGTCAGCGGGTGGTCGACGTTCGAGAACGTCGCCACCGCCGACACCGCGCGGGTCAGCTCGCGGGCGTACGGCGCAGCCGCCTGCGCCCGCTGCTGTGCCTTGATGATGCGGGACGCAGCAATGAGCTCCATGGCGCGGGTGATCTTCTTGGTCGACTCGACCGACTTGATCTTCGCACGGTACTCACGCAGCGATACGGCCATCGTCAGCCCCGCTTCTGCTTGACGATCTGCTCCTGCTCGACGTCGGCGTCCTCGAGAGCCTCGTGCTCCTCGCGGCCAACCTTGATCGAACCACCGGTCGAGGTCTCGAACAGGTCGATGAAGCCGTCGTAGGCCTCGACCAGCAGAGCCTCGGTGGAGCTCTCGAACTTCGAGGTCTCCCGGATGGCGGAGAGGATACCGGCGTGGTTGCGACGCAGGTGGTCGAGGAACTCGGCCTCGAAGCGCAGGACGTCCTCGGTCGGAACCGCGTCCAGGCGACCGCTGGTACCGGTCCACAGGGAGACGGTCATCTCCTCGACGGGGTACGGCGAGTACTGCGGCTGCTTCAGCAGAGCCATCAGCTTCTGGCCGCGGGCCAGCTGCTGACGCGAAGCGGCGTCGAGGTCGGAGGCGAACATGGCGAACGCCTCCATGGCGCGGAACTGCGCCAGGTCGACCTTCAGCGAACCGGTGACGGCCTTGAGCGCCTTGGTCATCGCGGCTCCACCGACTCGCGACACCGAGACACCCACGTCGATGGCGGGGCGCTGGTTGGCGGCGAACAGGTCGGACTGCAGGAAGATCTGACCGTCGGTGATGGAGATGACGTTGGTCGGGATGAAGGCCGAGACGTCGTTGGCCTTGGTCTCGATGATCGGGAGACCGGTCATCGAGCCCTTGCCCATGTCGTCGGACAGCTTCGCGCAACGCTCCAGCAGGCGGGAGTGCAGGTAGAAGACGTCACCCGGGTACGCCTCGCGGCCCGGCGGGCGGCGGAGCAGGAGGGAGACGGCGCGGTAGGCCTCGGCCTGCTTGGTCAGGTCGTCGAACACGATCAGGACGTGCTTGCCCTGGTACATCCAGTGCTGGCCGATGGCCGAACCGGTGTACGGAGCCAGGTACTTGAAGCCAGCCGAGTCGGACGCCGGGGAGGCGACGATGGTGGTGTACTCCAGGGCACCCGCAGCCTCGAGGGCGCCACGCACGGAGGCGATGGTCGAACCCTTCTGACCGATGGCGACGTAGATGCAGCGAACCTGCTTCTCCGGGTCGCCGGACTCCCAGTTCTGCTTCTGGTTGATGATCGTGTCGATCGCGATCGTGGTCTTACCGGTCGCGCGGTCACCGATGATCAGCTGACGCTGGCCACGGCCAACCGGGGTCATCGCGTCGATGGCCTTGATACCAGTGGCGAGCGGCTCGTGGACCGACTTGCGCTGGACGACGGTCGGGGCCTGGAGCTCGAGGGCACGACGGCCTTCGAGGCCAGTGATCTCGCCGAGGCCGTCGATCGGGTTGCCGAGCGGGTCGACGACGCGACCGAGGTAACCCTCGCCCACCTGGACCGAGAGGATCTCGCCGGTGCGGCGCACCTTCTGGCCCTCTTCGATCTTGTCGAAGTCACCCAGGATGACGACGCCGACCTCGCGGGTGTCGAGGTTCAGGGCCTGGCCCAGGGTGCCGTCCTCGAACTCGAGGAGCTCGTTGGCCATGACGGACGGGAGTCCGGTGACACGGGCGATGCCGTCAGCGGCTTCAGCAACCGTGCCGACCTCTTCCCGGCTTGCGGTCTCGGGCGTGTAGTCCGACACGAAGCGCTGCAACGCGTCCCGGATCTCCTCCGGACGGATCGAAAGCTCCGTCATTTCCTCATCCTTACTTTCGTGTGCTCGAAAAGTTCTTTGGGGGGTTTCCCCAGCCAACAGGCTCAGACGGCCAGCTGGCGGCGGGCGTCGTCCAGTGCGCTGGCGACGGTGCCGTCGATGACCTCGTCACCGATCTCGACCTTCACGCCACCGAGGACGTTCGGGTCGACCACGACGTTGAGCTCGAGCTCGGTGTCGTACTGACGCTGCAGGGCCTCCGTGAGACGGGTCTGGTCCGCCTCATTGAGCCGAGCGGCAACGGTGACGGTGGCGACCTTGCGGCCGTGCACCTTCGCAGCGACCTGCTGGTAGGACGCGACAGCTGCCTCGACCGTGCGGTAGGTGCCGGACAGAGCCTGTCCGGCCAGGGTGACGGTGGCGGGGAGTGCCTTGCCGGCCAGGAGACCGGTGAGGAGTCCACGCTTGTCATCCACCGACCGCGCCGGATCGGTGAGCGCCTGACGGAGCTCGGGGTTTGCCTCAAGCGTGCCACCGAGGACAAACAGCTCCTCGGCCAGGCGGGCGGAGTCGGAACCAGCCGACTTCACGGTGGCGATGACGGCCAGCTCCTCGAGAGCCAGCGGCAGGTCGCGCGGAGCGGTCCAACGGTGGCTCACGGCGCCGGCGAGCAGCGACGTGACGGTCTCGGAGACCTTGCCCGCGAAGATCTGGGTGACGAGGCCGGCCTTCGCCGCAGCGTCGACGGAAACGTCGGTCGCGACACGGCGAAGAGCCGGCTCACCACGCAGTACCTCAGCCACCGAGAACAGGTCGTCAGAGACCTGGGTCGCGTCGGCGCCCTGGGCCAGCGCGCCCTCGAGCGCGCTGGTCACGGCGGCGTACGCCTCGGCAGAAGCACCACGGAAGGACATCAGTTGGCGCCTTCCAGCTCGGCCAGGAAGCGCTCGACCACTCGGCTCTGGCGAGCCTCGTCGTCCAGGCTCTCACCGACGATGCGGCCGGCAAGACCGGTGGCCAGGCCACCGACCTCGGCACGCAGGGAGGTGATCGCCTGCTGGCGCTCGGCCTCGATCTGCGCCTTGCCGGCCTCGACGATGCGGGTCGACTCGGAGACGGCCTGCTCACGCATCTCCGCGATGATCGCCGCCCCCTGCTCGCGTGCTTCCTCACGGATGCGCGCAGCCTCGTGGCGGGCCTCGGAGAGCTGCTGCTCGAGCGCGGCCAGCTTGGCGTCGGCCTCGGCCTGCTTGGTCTCCGCTGCGGCCAGGCCACCCTCGATGGCAGCAGTGCGCTCTGCGAACGTCTGCTCGAAGGCGGGGACGATGAACTTCTTCACCAAGATCACAAGGATGGCGAAGAAGACCGCGGCGAGGACGATCTCGATCGGGTGCGGGATGAGGGGGTTGAGTTCCCCACCCGCGGCCCGGATGACCTCAGTCTGCATGTGCAGGTCCTTTTGTTCGGATCAGTCGGGTATCAGGAGGTCTTCGTCAGAGGACGAAGGAGAGGGCGATACCGATGATGGCGAGCGCCTCGGCGAGGGCGAAGCCCAGGATGGCGATCGGCTGGAGGCGACCCTGCGACTCCGGCTGGCGGGCCACACCGTTGATGTAGGCAGCGAAGATCAGACCAACAGCCAGACCCGGGCCGACGGTGGCGAGGCCGTAACCGAGCATGTTGAGAGAGCCTTCCACGGCTTCTTCCTTTCGTTGTTCCCGGACTGGGTTCCGGGAGTGAATGTGGTGAGAGGTGGTTCAGGGTGGTGACCCGGTGGTCACCGGGAGTGCGTCAGTGCTCGTCGGCGACTGCGCCAGCGATGTACATCGCGGTCAGCAGCACGAAGACGTAGGCCTGGAGGAACATGACCAGGCACTCGAGGACGCAGATCAGGAGGAACATCACGAAGGCCACGGCACCGGCGCCGATGTAGACGCCGCCCATCTCCGCGATGAGGTACTCGCCGCCGAGGGCGAAGAGCAGCAGCAGGATGTGGCCGGCGAACATGTTCGCGAAGAGTCGCAGCGCCAGGGTGACCGGGCGGACCACGATGTTGGAGAAGAACTCCAGCGGGATCAGCAGGAGCAGCACGGGGCCGCTGACGCCGGCGGGCACGGTCTGGTGCTTGAGGTAGCCGAAGAAGCCGTGCCTCTGGATGCCGACCGAGTTGTAGACCAGCCAGGCGATGATCGCCAGGGTGTACGCGACACCGGAGCGCGAGGCGGTCGGGAACTGGATGAACGGAACCAGACCGAAGTAGTTGTTGACGATGATGAAGAAGAACATCGACACCAGGAACGGCACGAAGCGCATGAAGTCATGGCTTCCGATGTTGTCGCGCGCCAGGCCGTTGCGGACCATGCCGTAGCTCATCTCACCCATCAGCTGCAGCTTGCCCGGGACGAGGGCACGCTTGCGCGAGGCGAGGTAGAAGAATCCGAAGATGAGGATGACCGAGAGGGCCAGCTGCAGCATCGGCTTGGTCACGCCCAGGTACATGGTCTCACCGAGGAACTCGAACGTCGGTGCGTTCTCCTGGGTGTAACCGACCGGGGGGAGGTTGAAGTCGGCCGGGCTCGGCGGAACGAATCCTTCGGCCCGAATCGCGGTCATCGCGATCGCACTCACGCTGTCTCCTGTGTCTGCCGCACTGCTGTGTCAGTTCTTGTGTTCGTCGGAATTGGTGGGCACCTGAAGTGCCTTCAAGGTCATGTAGATGCCCAACCCTGCCCCCGCGACGATTCCGATGGCCACCAGGAAGGACGTGTCCAACCACTGGTCGAGGCCCCAGCCGATCAGTCCGTAGACCGCTACTCCGCTGACGAGATATCCGAAGGCTCCCCAAGGATCCTTGAGGGGCCCCTTTCCGGACACATCGCCTGCGTGGCTCTTGGGCGAGTTCTTCCTGGCCATCGAACGCCGAGGATACCAGCCGCGTGCTTCACTCATTGACCTGCCTCCCCGTCTCGGGACGGAAGGTCGTAGACGGGAATCCTGGCCCGCGAGAAGAAAGTGACCTGGAGCACCATCCACGCCATCACGCAGGTGATGACGGATGCTCCGAACCACTCCTTCGAGATGCCCTGACCCCACTCGGGGTCGTTGCTCACCAGTGCCATGAAGGCAGTGAGCAGGACGACCTGGAGCGCGTAGGTGAGGAGTGCGACCAGCAAGGAGGCCGACGGCATCACCGAGGCGACGAGGTGCACCGCCCAGGAGCCGAAGGCCAGGACGAGTGCGGTGATCACTCCCCCGGTGAGCACGGTGGCGCCTGCATCAGCACCGGAGGCGACCAGGGCCACGACCGAGAGGAGCGCGACGACCGCGGCGTTGCCCAGGGTGGCGCGGAGGAGAACGCCGGCACTGGGGCTCATGGCGAGCCTTCGCGACTCGGTGCTCATCAGTGTCGGCCATTCCGTCGAGGGGCGGGATTGCGGGGGGATTGGGCCCCCGTACGCTCGTGAAAGTTATCACAAGCGCCCTTCCGAACGGGAATTCACGTGCGCGAACAGCCCTCCGCCGCCACTCCGAACGCCGCTCGTCCGCGGCTCCCCTGACCCGCGCAGACCGCTCGCGGAAGCAGCTCACACTCCTGCTCGTGCCCTGCTCACGCCCTGCTCAGGACGGAGCGTCCGCGTCCTGCGTCCCCAGGTGCGGCGCAGGCACCCGCGGCAGCAGGAACGTCGCGGCAATCACCGCGACGGTGGCCGCGCCCAGTCCCCACCACACGGTGGGACCCGAGTACAGGCTCACCAGCACCGAACCGAACGCGATCAGGGCGGCCCAGAGCCACATGATGAAGACCGCTCGACGCTGGGAGTGGCCGATCTCCAGGAGCCGGTGGTGCAGGTGCTCCTTGTCGGGCGCGAACGGCGAGCGTCCGGCCCGGGTGCGACGCACCACGGCCAGCAGCAGGTCCGCGATCGGCACCACCAGCAGCGAGACCGGCAGCAGGACCGGCAGCACGACCGCCCACCACGGGGAGGAGCCCTCTTCACCGAAGGCGATCTCCGAGCCGTCGAACTGTCCGGTCAGGGTCAACGCGCTGGCCGAGAGCACCAGGCCGATCAGCATCGACCCCGAGTCGCCCATGAAGAGCCGGGCCGGGTGGAAGTTGTGGCACAGGAAACCGGCGCACGCGCCCGCCAGCGCCGCGGAGAGCAGCGCGCCCGTGGTGGCCAGCGTGACCCCGTTGAGGCTGGACAGCTGGTAGCAGAAGAGGAAGCAGGCGGCAGCCCCGATACCGACCACCCCGGACGCGAGGCCGTCGAGACCGTCCACCATGTTGACCGCGTTGACCGTGCCCACGACCAGGAGCACGGTGAGCAGCACGCTCTCCTGCGGCGAGAGCACGAACTGGCCCCCGTCGGGGTTGGGCAGGAAGTAGAACTGCACACCGAGGAAGACGAGGACGCCGGCGGCGAGGACCTGGCCGCCGAGCTTCGTCAGCGCGTCGATGTCGAAGATGTCGTCGAGCACCCCGACCGCGCAGATGAGCGCCCCCGCGATCAGCACCGCGCCGGCGTCGTGGAAGACGAGCTCGCCGCTGGTGGACAGGAACGGCAGCTGCTTGGCCACGAAGTAGGCCGCCACCATCCCGCCGAGCATGGCGATGCCACCGAGGTACGGGATCGGCGCCGCGTGCACGTCCCGCTCACGCGGAGCCGCCACGGCACCGGTGCGCAGGGCGATCTCACGGGCCACGACCGTCAGCAGGTAGGTGCAGGCCCCCGCCACGAGGAAGACGAGGAGGTACTCACGCATCAGGCAGACTCGTCCGGCTTCTGCTCGTCGGTACCGATTGCGTCGCCCTCACTGGGTGCCGGGGTCTCCACGCCCTCGCCCTCGAGGACCACCTCGGGGTGCAGGGAGAGGGACTGGCGCAACTGGTCGACACCGATCGCGCCCAGCCGGAGGATGCGGGCCGTCGGCCCGGTCACGTCAACGATCGTCGAAGGCTCTCCGCCCGGGGACTCGCCGCCGTCGACGTAGACCGCCACGGAGGCACCGAGCATGTCCTCGGCCTGCTCCGCGGAGGTGGCAGCCGGCATGGAGGTGCGGTTGGCCGAGGAGACGGCCAGCGGGCCGGTCCGCTCCAGCACCGCGAGCGTGGTGCTGTCCATGGGCAGGCGCACGGCGACGGTGCCGCGGGTCTCCCCCAGGTCCCAGCGCAGCGAGGGCTGCTGGTGGCAGACCAGGGTGAGCGCACCGGGCCAGAAGTGCGCGGCCAGGGTGCGGGCGAACTCCGGCACGTCGGTGGCCAACGCATCGAGGGTGCCCGGGCTGGAGATCAGTACCGGCGGCGGCTTCTGCCTGCCGCGGCCCTTCGCGCCCAGCAGCCTCTGGACCGCCTCCGGGGAGAAGGCGTCGGCCCCGACACCGTAGACGGTGTCGGTGGGCAGGACGACGAGGTCGCCGCGACGGACGGCACGGGTCGCCTCCTCGACGGCGATCTCCTGCTCGGACTCTGTCGCAGTGGGAAGACGCATGGGGTTCATCGTGCCAGCCTCGCGGTCAGGAACCGCGCCCGACCGGCCAGGTCGTCGTGGTCGCGCACCTGGGACCAGCGTCCAGCGGTGCTGAACACCGCGGGTGCGCTCTCCCCCTGTACGTCGGCGTGCTCGGCGCCCACCACCCCACCGGGGCGCAGCAGGAGGGCCGCACGGCGCTCCAGCACCCGCATCGCGTCGAGGCCGTCGTCGCCGGAGAACAGGGCGAGGTGCGGGTCGTGGTCACGCGCCTCGACGGCGACCGACTCCCACGCCTCGAGCGGGATGTAGGGCGGGTTGCAGACGACGACGTCCACCTGGCCGGCGAGCTCGTCGAAGGCCTCGGCCATGTCGCCCTGCCGCAGGTCGACCCCGGTGCCGGCGAGGTTCTTCTGCGCCCACGCGAAGGCGTCCTCGCTCAGCTCGACCGCGTGCACGCGGGCCTGTGGCACCTCGGTGGCGATCGCCTTGGCGATCGCCCCGGAGCCGCTGCACAGGTCGACCGCGACCGGTTCCTCCACCCCGGAGGCGATGGCTGCCTTCAGCTGCTCGATCGCCCAGCCCGCCAGCAGCTCGGTCTCGGGGCGGGGCACGAAGACGCCCGGGCCCACCTCGAGCTCGACCAGGCGGAAGGCCTGCGAGCCGGTGAGGTGCTGCAGGGGTACCCGGGTGGCCCGTCGCGCGACGAGGTCGGCGACCGCGGCGGCGTCGGCCTCGGAGATGGTCTCGCGCAGCGTCAGCGAACCGGGGTTGGTCCCGAGGACGTGGCACAGCAGCCAGGTGACGTCGGCCTGCGGGGAGGCGACGCCGGCCTCGGTCAGCTCCCGCTCCCAGGCGCGACGCAGCACGGCCAGCTCGAGCACACTGAGTTCAGGCACGGCTCACTCCTCCAGGGCCGCGAGGCGCGCGGCGAGGTCGGCCTTGACGCAGGAGTCGACCACCGGCTCCAGGTCGCCGTCCAGGACCTGGTCGAGGTTGTACGCCTTGTAGCCGGTGCGGTGGTCGGAGATCCGGTTCTCCGGGAAGTTGTAGGTGCGGATCCGCTCGGAACGGTCCACCGTGCGCACCTGCGAGCGGCGCGCGTCGCTGGCCTCGGCGTCCGCCGCGTCCTGCGCCGCCTGCATCAGGCGGGCCCGCAGGATACGCATCGCCTGCTCCTTGTTCTGCAGCTGCGACTTCTCGTTCTGGCAGCTCACCACGATGCCGGTGGGCAGGTGGGTGATGCGGACCGCGGAGCCGGTGGTGTTGACGCTCTGGCCGCCCGGCCCGGAGGACCGGAAGACGTCGATGCGCAGGTCGTTCTCGTCGACGGTCACGTCCACCTGCTCCGCCTCCGGCATCACCAGGACGCCGGCTGCAGACGTGTGGATGCGGCCCTGCGACTCGGTGGCGGGGACCCGCTGCACCCGGTGCACGCCACCCTCGAACTTGAGCAGCGCGTACGGGGTCTCACCCGGTTCGCAGGCTCCGCGCGACTTCACCGCCACGGTGACGGACTTGTACCCACCGAGGTCGGAGACGTTCGCGTCGAGGATCTCCACGCTGAAGCCACGGCGCTCGGCCCAGCGGGTGTACATGCGCAGCAGGTCGGCCGCGAACAGGGCCGACTCCTCGCCGCCCTCCCCGGACTTCACCTCGAGCAGGGCGTCCTTGGCGTCGGCCGGGTCACGCGGGACCAGGAGGTGGCGCAGACGCTCCTCGACCGTGGCACGTCGGTGGGTGAGCTGCTCGGCCTCGTCCGCGAAGTCGGGGTCGTCGCCGGCGAGCTCCTTGGCGGCCTCGATGTCGTCGGCGAGGCTGTGCCACTCCCGCCAGGTGTTCACGATGGCGGTCAACTCGTTGTAGCGCTGGTTCAACTGCTTCGCGAGTCGTTGGTCGGCATGGGTCTCCGGGGCTCCCAGACGGGCCTCCAGATCC
>JAZQNT010000409.1:0-16024 GCA_045627505.1 Nocardioides sp. | reverse complement strand
TCCGAACTGGAGACCCAGGCAATCGAAGAAACTTCTGTACCTAACGTAAATATTGCCGGTGTATCTATGTTCATCGACCATGTTCCGGTTATTACATGGATTTTTATAGGTGTTCTTAAAGATTCTGTTTTGTGTGAACTTCCCGGAGCGGTTTCTTTGTCTGATTATTCCAATGTTACCAGCGCATGGCGACTGCCATGATGCAGGCCAACTGCCCCGCCGTCGCGGAGAAGTGTTGCGCCCACTACATTGGGGTGCGTATTTCTCCACCCCGTGGGGGAGTCCTCGGGACTGTGTGCATGAACCCATTCCGCGAAGGTTGCGGTCCGTGCGCGCACGACCTCCGGCAGAACCGGCACTTTCCGAATTGGAGCAAGGCACGATGGCAGACGTTTTGGCAGCCCTGGACGCAGCGGGCATCACCAACCCCCGGGTCCGTGAGTACGTCCAGGAGTACGCGGACCTCACCGGCGCTGAGCGCGTCGAGGTGGTCACCGCCGCCGACGACGCTCGACTCATCCAGGAGGCGCTCGAGGCGGGTGAGCTCATGCCGGCCGGCAAGGGCCGCTACTACTCGCGCAGCTACTTCAAGGACACCGCCCGCTCCGAGGAGCGCACCGTCGTCGCGACCCACGACGAGAAGGACAAGGGCGTCTACAACAACTGGAAGCCCGCTTCTGAGATGAAGCCGATCGTCCTTGAGAAGATGAAGGGCGCTTCCGCCGGCAAGACCATGTACGTGATCCCCTACCTCATGGCACCGCAGGGCAACGCCCTTGCGCCGTGGGGCGTGGGTGTCGAGCTGACCGACAACCGTCCGGTCGTGCTCCACATGATCCGCATGGCCCGCGTGGGCGTCGAGTACGTCAACGACCTCGAGGACCCGAACTCCTTCGTGCGCGCCGTCCACGTGACCGGTGACCTGCCGAACCTCGGCCAGGGCACCCCCGAGGACAAGCGTTGGTTCGTCACCGTCGCTGACGAGCGCACCATCCTGCACTTCGGTTCGTCCTACGGCGGCAACGCGCTGCTGGGCAAGATCGCCCACGGCCTGCGCCAGGCCGCCTACGACGGCTGGACCTCCAAGAAGTTCCTCGGCGAGCAGTACATGCTCATCGGCATCAAGGACAAGGAGACCGGCAAGACGTACCACATCACCGGTGGTTTCCCGTCGGCCTCCGGCAAGACCAACCTCGCCATGATGCTTCCGCCGGACGCCCTGGGCGACCGCTACGAGGTCTTCTTCTACGGTGACGACATCGCTTGGCTGTGGGTCGACGAGAAGACCGGCAAGCTGATGGCGATGAACCCGGAGAACGGTGTCTTCGGTGTCGCCAAGGACACCAACGAGACCACCAACCCCACCGCCTTGTGATCGATCGACGAGAACTCCGAGGCGATCTTCACCAACGTGGCCTACAACCCGGTCACCCAGGAAGTCTGGTGGGAGGGTCGCACCAAGAACCCGCCGGCCGACGTCACCAACTGGGAGGACTGGAAGGGCGAGAAGATCTCCGAGCGCACCCCCGAGCAGGCCGACGAGCCGTGGGCGCACCCGAACTCCCGCTTCACCACCACCCTCACCAAGGTCCCCAACATCGCCGAGGACTTCAACGAGGCTGCCGGTGTCCCGGTCGACGCCATCATCTTCGGTGGCCGTACCCGTGACCGCGAGCCGCTGGTCCGCGCGATCAAGGACGTCGCCGAGGGTGTGTACGACGGTTTGACCCTGGGCGCCGAGGCCACCTTCGCGGCCGAGGGCAAGGAGGGCGTGCTCCGCTACGACCCGATGTCCAACCGTCCGTTCATGGCCTACGGCGAGGGTGACTACGCGCGTCACTACCTCGACATCATCAACGCCGCCAGCGACAAGCCGATCTTCGCGCACGTCAACTGGTTCCAGCGTGGCGAGGACGGCCGCTTCCTGTGGCCCGGATACCGCGACAACCTGCGTCCGCTCCTGTGGCTCATGCAGCTCAAGAACGGCGAGGTCGAGGGCGTCGAGACCCCCGTCGGCATCCTCCCGAAGAAGGAGGAGCTCAACCTCGAGGGTCTGGAGATCGACGAGGCGGACCTCGACAAGGTCCTCTCCATCGACAACGCTCGCTGGCAGCAGGAGATCGGCTACCGCAAGGAGCACCTGGAGCAGTTCCCGAACCTCCCGCAGGAGATCTGGGAAGCCCACGACCGTGTGAAGGCCGCCCTGGAGGCCGACGCCTGAGGATGACCGCTCACTGAGCAGTCGCCACGGCGCTCGTGAAGGCCCCGGAACCCGTCAAGGGTTCCGGGGCCTTCCGCGTTTCCCCGGGGCTCCCAAGCCGGTGCAGGCAGTCCTGTGCGGCGCCGGTCCCTCGGCGCGCGGTCGTCGTCGGGGAAGAGGGCGGGAGCGGGGCCTGAGGCCCCGCTCCCGCGGGCGTGCTCAGCCTTGGCGGAGGCGGTGGGTCACAGAGCGGGCGGGGGTCGTGCCTGATCCGTGCCTGAGCACGCGGTGGAGTACGCGGGTCGAAGACCCGTCATGCGCTCCATCTGTTTCCTTCCCACGCGCAGGAGCGGGGAAACGTCGCGTCACGAAGAAGTTCAGATGCCGCACCGCTCGGCGCCCGAGCGATGCCGGTCCTGGGCACGACTCACCCGTCGGAGGCGGCACGCCCGGGCTGCGCCGAAAAACAGTTCGGCCCCCGGCGCAGGGCCGGGGGCCGAACTCATTGACTGGCGGAGGCGGCGAGATTTGAACTCGCGAGAGGTTTTAAGCCTCAACCCGCTTAGCAGGCGGGCGCCATAGACCGGACTAGGCGACGCCTCCAGTGCAACGACGACAGATTAGCCGATGCCCCGTCCCGATGTCGCATCAGGCCCCCCGCGGGGACGGTCAGCCCAGCTTGCGCAGGCCGTGGGCGGTGTTGAGGTGCTCCGCGACGGTGCTCGCAAACACGTTGGGGTCGACGTGCAGGGCGGCCAGGGGCAGCGTGGTGGTCTGCCCGTCGCGCATCCGCAGGACGAGGCAGCTCACGCCGTCGAGCTCGGCGGAGACCATGTCCTCCACCTCGCGCCAACGCCCGGTGCGCGCGCCGACGTTGCGGATCCGTCGCACCTGGAAGCCCTCGTCGCTGAGTCGCACCACCCACGTGTTGCTCCACACCATCAGGGCGACCATCGTGACGATGACCAGGGCCACCGGGACGATCAGGAAGACGCTGTGCAGGTTGGCGACGGCGATCAGCAGGGTGGCCAGCACCACCAGCGCTGCTCCTCCGAGCATCGCGATGCCCAGCAGCCGCGCGGTCAGGGACGGGGACAGACGGTAGTCGGTGCTCACCCCTCGATTGTCGTGCCGCGGTCGGGAGCAGGCAAACCGCCAGCCGCGTCGGCGGCGTGCCCAGTTTCGGGGAAACTCTGGAGACAGGGCCCGCGGTGCTTGGTCCGGGTCGACCCGCAGACAAGACTCCCGACCTCCGGAGAAGGAGGACGACCATGCGGCACATGCTCAGCGCGGCCCGGGCGGGGGGCGCCCACGGCGAGCGCGTGAGGGAGGCCGGCACCGGTTCCTGGGCGCCCGGCGTCCCCGCAGCCGTTGCCGCGGGGAGCTCCTGGCGGACGGAGACCCTCGAGGTACTCGCGGAGCTGTGCGACCTGCTGGTCGCCGAGACCCGGCAGCACCCGACCCCGCGCGGTTCGTGGACGCTGCGGGAGCGCAGTCACCTGCTGGACGAGGTCAACGGTCAACGGCTGCAGGTGCTCTGTGGTGGGGACCCCGACCGACTGCTCCACGACGTCGGGCGTCTGCTCGAGAAGGTGCGCAGTCACCTGCAGCGCGCGGCAGATGCCTAGACTTGGGCGCGTGTCCCGTTGCGGGACGCCAGGAGGAGTGCCGGAGCGGCCTATCGGAACCGCCTTGAAAGCGGTCGTGGGGAGACCCACCGCGGGTTCAAATCCCGCCTCCTCTGCAGAGAGCACGAACCCCCGTCCCTCACTGAGGGACGGGGGTTCGTGGTGTCAGGGGACGGGACTCAGTCCTCGTCACCCTCCTCGTCGATGGCCTCCTCGAGGAACTCGGCGGCCACGCGCAGCAGCTGCGCGGCGACCTCCGGCTCGAGACCGCCCAGCAGGATCTTCAGACCCATGTCGGCGGGGAGGTCGAAGTCCCAGTCGTCGGCTTCGTCCTCGGGGCTGATGCCCTCGGACAGGTCAACCAGCTCCAGGTGGATGCCGGGACGCTCGTCGCTGACGACGGCAGTGTGCTCGGCGGTCTCGTCGGCCAGCATCTGGGCGGCGATGGAGACGACGGCTTCTTCGTCGTGCGAGTGCTCGTTGGTCATGGTGGTCCTCTTCTCTTGTGTCGAGCACGAGCCTAGCGTCGGGTGCGGGACCGGCTCGCGCAACGGTGCCGGCGCTCTAGAGTCTGGCGCATGACGCACGCTTGGTTCTCCTCACCGCAGGACGTCGTGGACCGGCTGGGGGCCGTGGGCTACCTGGCCGACCCGACCACGGCGACCACCACGTTCCTGGCCGGAGCGCTCCAGAAGCCGCTGCTGGTGGAGGGGCCGGCTGGGGTGGGGAAGACGGAGCTGGCCAAGGCCGTGGCGCGTGCGACGGGGGCGGAGCTGGTGCGCCTGCAGTGCTACGAGGGGCTGGACGAGTCCCGGGCGCTGTACGAGTGGAACTACAAGAAGCAGCTGCTGCGGATCCAGGCCTCGCACGCCGCCGGCGAGGGCGCGGAGGCCTGGGATGCCACCCACGACGACATCTTCTCCGAGGAGTTCCTGCTCACCCGGCCGCTGCTGACCGCGATCCGGCGCGACGAGCCGACCGTGCTCCTCGTTGACGAGGTGGACAAGACCGACGTCGAGTTCGAGGGCCTGCTACTGGAGGTGCTCAGCGACTTCCAGGTGACCGTGCCCGAGCTGGGCACCGTCGTCGCCACCCGCCGCCCGCTCGTCGTGCTCACCTCCAACGCGGCCCGCGAACTCTCCGAGGCGGTCAAGCGGCGCTGCCTCTACCTGCACCTCGACTACCCCGAGCTGGAGCGGGAGCGGGAGATCGTCCGCCGACAGGTGCCGGGTCTGGACGAGGCGGGGGTCGCGCAGGTGGTGGACGTCGTGGCCCGGCTGCGCAGCATCGACCTGAAGAAGTCGCCGTCCATCGCCGAGAGCGTCGACTGGGCCCGCACCCTGGTGGCCCTCGAGGTGGACCAGCTGGACGAGGAGGCGGCCGTGGCCACGCTCGGGGTGGTGCTCAAGCACGCCTCCGACCACGCCAAGGCGGTGCGGGAACTCAAGGCGCTGCGACGCCCTGTGCCCCGGCCCCTGGACCAGCGGACCGGTCCGTGAGCCTGCTCGACCGCCACCTCGGATTCGTCGAGGAGTTGCGAGAGGCCGGACTGCCGGTCTCCTTGGCGGAGGGCCTGGACGCGGTCGCGGCCCTGGGGGCGGTCGGCTGGCACGAGCGGGAGACGGTGCGGGCCGCCTACGCGGCCACGGTGGTGAAGCGGCAGAGCCAACGGGTCACCTTCGACGCGGTCTTCGACCTGTGGTTCCCGCGTCTGGTCGGAGAGGGCGTCGGCGCGCAGGGCTACCTCGACGAACGGGGGCGGATGGACACGCCGTCGCAGCTGGCTGAGGTGCGCGACCGGGTGACCCGGGCGTTGGTCGACCGGGCCCGCGGTGACCGGCAGCCGGACGGGGCCGCCGAGTCTGCACCGGGCAGCGAGAAGGCAGAGGGGGGCGGTGCGGGCGAGCCCGGGGATGCGGTGGCGGCGCTGGCCGTCGAGGCCGTGGCCCGGTTCGGTCGGATGCCCGGACGCGGGGCGGGGCAGCAGGGGTGGTCGGCGTACAACGCGATGCGCAGGGTGGGCGCCGAGACCATCACCCAGCGGATCGTCGAGGCGCTGCTCGCCGACGGCGCCCCCGATCGCGAGGCTCGCAGCCGCGCCGAGGCCGCGGTCGCGCACTTCGACCTGCTCCTCCGCCGAGACGCCCTCCGGAGGGTGGGTGCCGAGCGGGGACCGCAGGAGTTGGTGCGCACCGCCGTGCGACCGACGGTGGAGAGGATCGACTTCACCGCGGCGAGACGCGAGGACCTCGCGGAGATGCGCCGCGCGCTGGCCCCGCTGGCCCGACGGTTGGCCGCCCGGCTGACGAAGGAGCAGCACTCGCGACGTCGAGGGCCGCTGGACTTCCGCCGCACCGTCCGGGCGTCCATGGCCACCGGTGGGGTGCCGCTGGAGACGCACCACCGTCCGCGTCGGCCGCATCGCACCGACCTGGTGGTGCTGTGCGACGTCAGCGGTTCGGTGGCCCACTTCGCCCAGTTCACGCTGATGCTGGTGTTCGCGCTCCGTGAGCAGTTCACCGGGCTCCGGGCGTTCACCTTCGTCGACCGGGTGCACGAGGTGAGCGACCTGTTCGTGCCCGGTGCCGATCCCGGTGACGTGCTGGCGGAGCTGGCGTCCCGCTCGGCCCACGCCGCTCGGTTCGGGCGGACCAACTACGGCGCCGCGTTCACCAGCTTCCTGGAAGAGCACCCGGACGCGCTGTCGCCGCGGACCACGGTGCTGGTCCTGGGGGACGCGCGTTCCAACTACGCGGACCTCCACGAGCGGGCGCTGGTCGACATCGTCTCCGGGGTCCGGCGCACCTTCTGGCTCAACCCCGAGCACCGACGTCACTGGGGAGCGGGAGACTCCGCTGCGCCGGCGTACGGCCGGATTGCGCCGATGACCGAGTGCCGCAACCTGGAACAGCTGGCCGAGTTCGTCCACGACCTCGTCTGAGGGGGCAGAACCGGGTCAGCCCTCAGTCGTTCAGCAGGGTGTCGTGCCCGGGCGGGGTGCAGAGCGTGGAGTTGGCCTCCGCCACCACTTGGTCGGGCGACTTGGCGACGCTGCGCAGGGTGACGTTGTCGCCCACCACGAGCACCACGCCTACGCCGAGCGGCACCTCTCCGTCGACCTTGGTGATGATGCTGGGGTTGCGGAACTGCTTGGCGACCAGCTGCACGCCGGGGTTGGTGGGGTTCGCGGTCCAGATCTGCACGCCCCTCTTGATCCGCTTCGGGGCGTTCCCGCGGTCACCTCGGTGGAATCCCCGCTCGACCAGGTCGGCCATGGTGCGGGAGGCGAGCCCGTTGGTCCGCGAACCGTTGAAGATGCTCACCGTCACCTGATCGGTGAAGACGATGTCCCCGGGACGGACCGAGGACTCGACACAGGTGGGCAGGGCTTCTCGTTCGGGGAACGGCGAGGTCAGCGACTTCCAGCCCAGGGCGCCGCTGCCGAGCAGCAGGACCACCAACGCGGTGAGGGTGGAGGCTGATCGGGCGCGGGGGGTCATCAGTACTCCTGGTCGAGGTCGTGGATGCGCGCGTGCAGGACGTTGCGCTGGTGGAGGGCGGCGCGCAGTGCCCGGTGCAACCCGTCCTCCAGGTAGAGCTCACCCCGCCAGCGCACGACGTGGGCGAACAGGTCACCGTAGAAGGTCGAGTTCTCGTCGAGCAGGGCGACGAGGTGCAGGGTGTCCTTGGTGGTGACCAACTGGTCGAGGCGGACCTGGCTCGGCGGGATGGCAGCCCACTGACGCGAAGTCAGGTGGTGCTCCGGGTACGGCCGACCGTCCCCCACGCGCTTGAAGATCACCCGATGAGTCTAGCGACGGGAGCGCCGCAAGGCTGCTGTCTCCGGCGCCTTCGGTCCGGCCCGACCCTCGGTGCGCGGAGACCGGCGCGAAACGGGTGCCAAACAGGTGCAGAACGGGCGCCGGTCAATGGGGCGAGGATCGGTCTTCGGCCTCATGCTGACCGTCGTGCGTGGGCTCGGGCCGGAGGCACTCCGGAGCCCACCCGTTCAGGGGCTACGGCACCGAGATCGACGGCGACCTGCACCATCTGGGAGCGGGACGTCCCGCGGGTCAGGTGTCCCCGTCCTGGTGTGCCGCCCACCAGGTCCAACCGGGCGGCGCCCAGGCTGGTCAGCAGCTCGACCCAGCGGTCGACGCCCCGCAGCCCCCCGGCGTCGCGGCACGCCACCACGGTGCGCAGCCCGATCGACTCCGCTCGGGGGAGCAGCGGGGTGAGCGCCGAGAGGTCGAGTCCCAGGTCGCGCCACAGGTCGAGGTCGTCGATCACCACCGTCACCGGGAGCGGGGGTGCGGCGCGGCCGTCCGGTCGCTGGTGGGTCGTCGGGTCTGGGCCCGGCGCCTGCCCCAGGCGGCGGCCCAGCGCGGTGGCCAGGTCTCGCAGGAGCACGTCGGCCTCGGCCACGCCTGCCGCGTGCGCGAGCAGGTTGTCCTCGGGGACCAGCGCCCCCAGGGACCCGCGGGGGTCGAGCAGCAGGAGCTGCCCGTCGGGGACCTCGGTGAGCCACTCCTCGACGTTGGCCCGGACGGCGGTGGAGCGCCCGGCGCGGTCCGGTCCGGTGACCACCAGGTGCTCGGTGGGGGAGAGGGAGCGGGTCGCCCCCTGCTCGTCCAGGCCGAGTCGCAGGCGTCCGTCGGCGGGCGACAGGTGCACCAGGTCGACCCGGGGAGGCAGCTCCCGGAACCGGGAGGGACGGGGGCCGGTCCATGCCTCGTCGATGGCGGAGACGGTGTCCACGCAGCCGGACGGATCCACCCGGTCCGGGGTCAGGTCGGGCAGCGCCACCAGCACGGTGCGCCCGTCCAGGGCGATGCCCCGGCCGGGACGGTCCAGGGGAACGGTTGCGGCCGCGGCGCGGTGCACCACGGAGTCGAACGCGTCACCGAGCCGGAGCTCGACCCGTGAGGAGACGGCGTCCAGGAACGCAGGGCGCAGCTCGTTCCAGCGCAGCGCAGTCACGACCAGGTGCACGCGCACGGAGAGGGCCCGCGGCGCGAGGGCCACCAGACGCCGTTCGAGCTCCTCGTGCTCCTCACGCAGCGTTCCCCAGCCGTCGACCACCAGGAACACCGCGGGGCCGGCGGCGCACGGCCCGTCGGCCTCGCGGGCCGCGACGGTCGACTCCAGGTGCTCCACGACGCGCTCGAGCAGGCCGGGGTGCTCGCGGGTGGTCGAGGAGGCGGTGTGGGGCAGTCCGTCGAGCGGGCGCAACGCACCTCCGGCCAGGTCGACCAGGTGCAGCTGGAGCTCCTCCGGGGTGAGGGTCAGCGCGAGCGCGCAGACCAGCGTGTGCAGGGCGGTGCTGCGTCCCGATCGTGGGGCGCCGACGACCGCCACGTGGCCGCCCGCACCGGACAGGTCCAGGCGCAGCGGGTCGTGGCGCTGCAGTCGGGGCAGGTCCACCAGACCGAGGGGCGGGTTCAGTGCGCCCGGACGGCCCAGCGCACGCTGGCCCAGCGCACGTTGGTCCAGTGCACTTTGGCCCAGGGCTTGCTGGCGCAGGGCGGGTGCGTGCAGCCCGATCACGGGGTCGCGGACCAGCGGGCCGACCAGGGCGCCCAGGGTCACGGCCCCGTCCAGCGGGGGCAACCAGATCCGGCGGGTGGGAGCGACGCCCCGGAGGGTGCCGTTCAGCCGGGACAGCAGCAGTTCGCCCACGGTGGCAGGGGCGCTCGGGTGGCTGCCCGCCTCCCCGGCACGACGGGACGGACTCGTGCGGGGCCGTGGGTGGTGGGCTCCTGTGGCGACTGTGAAGGGGGCGGGTCTGATCGCCGTCTCCGGCCCGCTGGCTGTCGCCGGGGCGCCCAGGTGCAGCGCGTCGAACCGGGCGGGGGGCTCAGCCCCGGTCCGCAGCAGGCCGGCACCGGGACGGCGGGGCAGGGTGTGCGCGTCCGGGGTCCCGATGGCCGTCCTCGACTCCTGGGCCGAGAAGGTGCGCAGCGCGATCCGGTAGGACAGGTGTGCCTCCAGTGCGTGCAGCCGACCTTCGTCGAGCCGCTGCGAGGCGAGCAGCAGGTGCACGCCCAGGGAACGTCCGAGCCGCCCGATCGTCGTGAACAGGTCGATGAAGTCGGGACGGGCCGCCAACAGCTCGGAGAACTCGTCCACGCAGACGAAGAGATGCGGCATCGGCTCCAGGCTGGGGTCCGAATCTCGCGCCGTCCGGTGGGCGTCGATCGAAGGGTGCCCGCTGGCGTGCAGCGCTTCCTGGCGGCGCTCGAGCTCCCCGCCCAGCGCGTCCTGCATCCGATCCACGAGCCCCACGTCGTCGGACAGGTTGGTGACGCAGGCGGCCACGTGCGGCAGGTCGGCGACGTCGGCGAAGGTGGCCCCACCCTTGAAGTCGACGAGGACCAGCGCCAGGTCGTCGGGGTGGTGGGTGGCGACCAGCGACGTGACCAGCGTGCGCAGCAGCTCCGACTTGCCCGAGCCCGTGGCGCCCACGAGGAGACCGTGCGGTCCGTGCCCGCCCCGGGCCGCCTCCTTGAGGTCGAGGTGGACGCTCCGGCCGAGTGCGTCGGTCCCGATCTGCACCCGCAGGAGCTCGGTTCCGTGGCGGTTGAGGGGGGCTTCGGTCAGGGGTGCGAGCGGAGAGGGCGGCGTGAGGTCGTGGCTGGCGTGCACCTGGCGCAGTCGTCGGGCCGCTGCCGTGGCGTGGGCCAGCGAGAGCAGGTCCACCCGTACGTCCTCGGTCTCGGGCAGTTCGGGGGCCAGCGAGGCGGGGCACGAGCGGGATCCCGTCTCGGGCTCGCCGAGGCGCACGCCCAACGTCCGGTCCGGGGTCCGGCCTGCGGCCGGTGCCTCGGGGTTGCGGGTGGGCAGAAGCAGCGTGGTCGATGTCGGGAACTCGTGGGCCGGGGGCAGGGGGTTGGCCCCCAGCCATGCCTCGGTGACGACCACGACCAGGTGGCGTCCCGGGGGAACACGGGCCAGCAGGTGGGCAGGCCGGTGGTCGACCAGCGCCCCCGCGGCGCCGTGGTGGGGCAGCCACTTGGTCCAGTCCCACCGGCTCCTCTCCGTCGGGGTGCAGAGCACGGCGACGGCCAGGGCGTCGGTGTCGAGGCGGGCAGCTTGCAGCAGCAGGTTCCGCGCGGCAGCCTCCGCGCGGCCGGGGACGGGGCTGAGGATCCGCACCTGTTCCCACGCGTCGAGGCGAACGGTCACGGGCATGCCCGGGACCCGGGCGTGGGCAGCGGGGAAGCGAGCCAGCGCCTCGAGGCACACCGGGTCCGCGACTCCCGGTTCGGGACGCCTGGTCTCGAACCGGACGTCGGCGGGCACCGTCGCCGTTCCGAGCCGGGCGGACAACGTCTCGGGCACCGGGCCGAGCCCGCCGACCGGGGGCCAGAGCGACGTCTCGCGTCGGCGCCGCTCCTGGGCACGACCCCTCACCACGTCGGCCAGCTCGCGGAGGAGGTGCAGGTGCTCGGTGCGGGCCCGGTGCACGGCGCGTCCACGCTGGAGTCGGTGGCGCACGACCTGCGCCGCGACGAGGGCGAGCGCGGACAGCAGCACCGCTCCACCCATGACGAGCCCGCGCCCCCCGGTGCTCCCGGCTCCCGCCACCATGGCGACCGAGCCGACCACCCCGGTGAGTGGGAGCAGGTTGTTGACGTGGTTCTGGGCCGCGTCGTCCTCCGGGAGGCAGGGTGGCGCGGGGAGCACGATCACCTGACAGTTCTTCTCGTCCTGGTCCATCCCATCTCCCCAGCTGCCCGGCGCCCCGGGACGAGGCGCGGACACGAACGTAAGGAGCACGGGCCGCCTACCTCCGCGAGGAGGCGCACGGGTGTGGACGCAGGGCCGTGCAGCGGATCGGGCGTTGTGGGTGTGGATGACTCGCGGCAGGGTCCGCGGCCCGTTCTCCACAGATTTCGGACTCCGTGTCCCACGCCCTCCCATGTGGCCGGCGTGGCCGTCAGAGTCGGTGCTCCGGCATGGCGCCGGGCCGGGCCTCGGCCCGGGGGCGAAGGGAGACAGGCATGGGGAGCAGCGGCGACCTCAGCGCTGCCGCAGGAACACTGCGGGCAGCCAGCGAGCAGGTGCGGCAGGCGCGGGCCGACGTCACGACGACGAGCCAGAGACTGGCCGGACAGATCGAGGCGATCGGGGCCGACTGGGGCGGGGAGGGAGCACGTGCGTTCCGTCAGGTGCACCTCGCCTGGCAGGAGAAGCACACGCGCATCGTGCGGGTGCTGGACGACTTCGCCGAGTCACTGACCTCCACCGACCGGGACAACCTGGCCACCGACGCCGAACGCGCCGAGGTGTCCCAGCGGCTCCTGAGCCGGTTGGGTTGAGGGGAGCGAGATGACCTTCGACGGGATCCGGGTCCGACACGCCACCTTGGCCCGGGCCAGCGACGACCTGGGTGCGACCGCGAGGACCATCCAGGGGCGGCTCGACGCCCTCGCCCACGACTTGGCGCCGCTGTCGCACCAGTGGAGCGGCGAGGCCCAGCGCAGCTATCAGCACGCCCGCGCACAGTGGGACGCGGCCATGGCCGAGATGGTGGAGCTCCTCGCGCAGGTCTCGACGGTCGTGACCGAGTCCAACCAGGCGTACCGGGCGGTGGACCAGCGTGGTGCTTCCCGCTTCGGTTGAGCGCGTCTCGGTGGGGGTGCGCGTCATCCTGCTCGTGGACGAGCTGCGCCTCGACGTGGTGCTGCCGGCCCACGTCGCGTTGGCCGAGACGGACGCGGAGATCCGGGAGTTGGCGGCGCGTGCCGGGGCCCGGGTCGCGCCCGAGGTCGAGGTGGTGAAGGTGGGCCACGGGTCACTCGACCCCGACCTGCCGCTTGCGGCACAGGGCGTCGGGGACGGAGACCTGCTGAGCCTCCAGGCCCCGGACGTGCCCGTGGCCCTCCGCCTGCACCACGACCTCGCGGAAGCCGTTGCGGACGTCGTGGGCCGGGTCCACCTGCAGGTGGGCCCGGCCCTACGTGCCCGGGCCGCCCAGGTCCTGTCCGGACTGTTCGCCTGTCTGGCCGCGCTCCTGGCCCCGGCGGCGGGAACCATCGGACTGCTGGTGACGGCGCTGACGTCAGGCGGGGCTGGCGTCCTGCTGCACCGCACCCGGTGGCGTCCGGGCGTGGGACCGGCCCAGGTGGTGCTGGTTGTCGTGCTGGTGGTGAACGTCGCGTCCTGGGCCACCTGCGCCCAGGCTCGGTGGGGACGGGACTGGCCGCCAGGGAGTGTCTTCCTGCTCTCTTCGGTCCTGGTGGCCGGGGCACTGCTGGTCGCTGCGTCCGGAGTCCGGGAGTGGGCCGCAGCTCCTCTGCTGCTCGCCGTTCCGTGGGGCGTGCTCCCGCTGATTCTCGGCACGTTCCCCGCCGGTCACCCGGTCACGCTCGACGCGGCTCGCGGAGCGCTGGTGGTGCTGCTGGTGCTCGGAGCGGGCCACGTGGCACGAGCCGTCGTGGGTGCGGTCCTGGTGCGGCCGACCCGGGTGGGATCGGTGTCGGGCGAGGCCGGGCACGGCCAGGGGGAGCGAGGTGCCCCGCGACCGAGTCCGTGGGAGCCGCTGCGACCGGAAGATGTGCAGTCCAGGGTCACCTCCGCGACCGGAGTTGTGCTCGCGGTGGACGTGGCCACCGCGGTGATCGCGGTCGCGGTGGTGCCAGCCGCCGTGCTGGGAGCACCGGGTGACACGGGGACGCCCTGGGCGGGGGTGGCGTTCTGGCTCGCTCTGGTCGGGACGCTGGTGCTCCGGACCTGCGGGGAGCGGCTGGTGGTGCGCGCCGTCACCGGGTGGGTCGGTGGCGCGAGCGTGCTGCTGGTCGGGACGTTCCACCTGTGGGCCGGGGCCGGGGCGGACGGCGGGACGTTGGCGCGGACCCTGTGCGCGTTGGCCTGCGTCGCCGCGCTGGTGAGCGCCGCAGCCGTCGCGGCTGGGTCACCTGCCGGGGTCCGTCGCGCGACCGTCGTGCTCGACGTGGCTCTCCGCCTGAGCCTGCCGTCGCTGTGGTTGGTCAGCAGCGGAGTCCTCGGATGAACGGCGGGGAGGTGCCGTCGTCCGCAGACGAGGTGTCAGCCCAGAGGTGGACCCGGGTGCGGGTGGCCCGGGCACTGCTGGCGGACCCGGAGCGGGGCGTCGAGCTGTCACCGGTCTCCACGCGGGGGTGGGTGGCCGGTCCGCTGGTGGCGGTCGTCGTCGCCGCGGTGCTTGGATGGGAACCGCAGATCCGGGCGTGGCTGGTCTCCCTGACGGGATGACCGGCCACGTTTCTTCGTGCCGGAAGACGCGGCCGAATCAGCTGGCCACGCCTGGGCAGAAGGGCGTGAAATGACTGAAGGCCCCGGCGAACCGGGGCCTTCAGAACCTCTGGCGGAGGTAGGGGGATTCGAACCCCCGAGGGCTTGCACCCAACCCGCTTTCCAAGCGAGCGCCATAGGCCACTAGGCGATACCTCCGTGGAAGACAGTAGCCGCAGGGGGTGCTGTGGCGAAAATCGACCCCCGCTGTGCGCGGATCGGGGTGGGGTCCGGGCAGGGCAGCGGCAGGTCCGACGGGTGACTCGCTTTGTGGCCGCGACCACCCGTCCCCTAGACTTCATCGCAACCCCCCGTGCGGCGGTACCTCACTGAATCCCCCAGGGCCGGAAGGCAGCAAGGGCAGGTGGGCTCTTCCGGGTGCACGGGGGGCCTTTGCATTTCTTGGCCTTCGCTCCGGGGGCCGTCGAACCGAGGCCTCGACCTGATCCTTGGCCCGATCCGTTGCCCAGCCACGGGTGTGGCGATCAGATGGGTGGTTGTCGGTGCTGGTGGATAGGGTTTAGACGTGGACTCACCCCTCGCTCTCTACCGGCGTTACCGCCCCGAGACGTTCTCCCAGGTCATCGGCCAGGACCACGTCACGGTTCCGTTGCGCAACGCGTTGGCGAACGACCGGGTCAACCACGCCTACCTGTTCTCGGGCCCACGAGGGTGTGGCAAGACCACGTCGGCGCGAATCCTGGCCCGCACCCTCAACTGCGCCCAGGCGCCGACAGCTGAGCCCTGCGGCGAGTGCGACTCCTGCCGCGACCTGGCCACCGGCGGCCGCGGCTCCATCGACGTCATCGAGGTCGACGCCGCCTCGCACGGTGGCGTCGACGACGCTCGCGACCTGCGCGAGAAGGCGTACTTCGCCCCGGTGCGCGACCGGTACAAGATCTACATCATCGATGAAGCGCACATGGTCACCAACCAGGGCTTCAACGCGCTGCTGAAGCTGGTCGAGGAACCGCCGCCGCACCTGCGCTTCATCTTCGCCACCACCGAGCCGGAGAAGGTCATCCCGACCATCCGCTCCCGCACCCACCACTACCCGTTCCGGCTGATCCCGCCGCGGATGCTCTCCGACTACGTCGTCGAGCTCTGCCAGCGTGAGGGCGTGGCGATCGAGCCGGCGGCTGTCCCGCTGGTGGTCCGCGCCGGTGCCGGGTCGGCTCGCGACACGCTCTCGGTGCTCGGCCAGCTGATCGGCGGCTCCGGCCCCGAGGGCGTCACCCACGAGTTGGCCGTCGCGCTGCTCGGGTTCACGCCCGACTCGCTGCTCGACGAGATCGTGGACGCCTTCTCCGCCTCGGACGGCAACGGCGTGTTCCGGGTCGTGGACAAGGTCATCGAATCCGGTCAGGACCCGCGACGTTTCGCCGAGGACCTGCTGCGTCGCCTGCGCGACCTGGTGGTCGTGGCCGCGGTCCCGGACGCCCCGTCCACAGGGCTCATCGACTGCGCGCAGGACCAGGGGGAGCGGCTGGTCGCCCAGGCCGCCCGGTTCGGCAAGTCGGACCTGTCCCGGGCCGCTGACCTGTTGGCCACCGGCCTGCTCGACATGAAGGGCGCGGTCTCCCCGCGTCTGCTGCTGGAACTGATCTGTGCCCGCGTCCTGCTGCCCGGCGCCGAGGACTCCGTCGACGGAGTCCAGGCACGTCTGGACCGGATGGAGAAGCGTCAGGGCATCGTCGGGCACGCCGTTCCCGCCTCCGCCTCCGCCCCTGTCCCTGGGGCTGTCCATGGGGCTGGCGCTGTCTCCGGGCCTGTCCCGCCCGCGTCCGCCCCGGCCGAGGCACGCGCTGCCGCGCGGGCTGCCGTGGCTCAGGCCCAGCAGCCTGCCCCTGCTCAGCAGGCAGCGGGCCAGGTCCGGGCGCCCGCCCCGACCCCGATTCCCAGCCCCGCCCCCAGCCCCGCC
>JAZQNT010000408.1:0-2948 GCA_045627505.1 Nocardioides sp. | reverse complement strand
CGCTTGGCCTCCGACTTAGCGCGGTGCTCACCGCCAGCGCCGGCCTCGCCAAGGACCGCGGCCTGCGAGCTGCGGTGGCCAAGTCGCTCGGTGCCGGCCTGCCGCTGCTGGACGCGGTGCACGAGGCGGTCACGAGTTTCGTGAGCCTCTTCCAGTCGATGGGTGGGCTGATGGCTGAGCGTGCCACCGACCTGCGCGACATCGAGCGTCGGGTGGTCGCTGACCTCGTGGGAGAGCCCGAGCCGGGGCTCTCCCTGCCGGCGGTCCCGTCGGTGCTCGTCGCTGAGGACCTGGCGCCCAGCGACGCCGCGGGCCTGGACCCCGCGCTGGTGCTGGCCCTGGTCACCGAGAAGGGCGGGCCGACCAGCCACACCGCGATCATCTCCCGGCAGCTCGGCATCCCCTGCGTGGTGGGCGTCAGGGGCGCCACGGGTCTGCCGGCAGGCGGTGACGTCCTGGTCGACGGGGCCACCGGTGTGGTGGAGTCAGGCGTCGACCTGGCCGCGGTCCGCGACCGGGTGGAGGCCGACGCCGAGCGGCGTACCCGGATCGAGGCCTGGACCGGACCTGCTGCCACACGCGACGGCGTCGCCGTGAAGCTCATGGTCAACGTCGGTGACGGCGCCTCCGCTCGGGAGGCAGCCTCCGCGCCGGTCCAGGGGGTCGGACTCTTCCGCACCGAGCTGTGCTTCCTCGACCGCGCCACCGAGCCGAGCGTCGAGGAGCAGGCCGACGTCTACGCCGAGGTGCTCTCGGCGTTCCACTCCGACGCCGACGACGACCGGTACGTCGTGGTGCGCACCCTGGACGCCGGCTCGGACAAGCCCGTCGCCTTCGCGCACCTGCGGGACGAGGAGAACCCGGCGCTGGGCGTGCGGGGACTGCGACTGGCCTACGAGAACCGCGGCCTGATGGAGCGCCAGCTCGACGGGATCGCCGAGGCGGCGCGTCGGGTGGGTACCGAGACCTGGGTGATGGCCCCGATGGTGGCCACCCTCACCGAGGCCCGGGACTTCGCCGCCGAGGTCCACGAGCGCGGGCTCAAGGCCGGCGCCATGGTGGAGGTCCCCAGTGCGGCCCTGCTGGCCGAGGCGATGCTCGAGGTCGTCGACTTCCTCTCGATCGGCACCAACGACCTCACCCAGTACACGATGGCAGCCGACCGGATGGCCTCCGACCTCGCGCACCTCACCGACCCGTGGCAGCCGGCGGTGCTGCACCTGATCGCCATGACCGCTCGTGCCGGTGTCAGTGCCGGCAAGCCGGTGGGCGTGTGTGGCGAAGCGGCGGCGGACCCGCTGCTCGCCGTGGCTCTGGTGGGCATGGGCGTGACCTCGTTGTCGATGGCCGCCACCGCGGTGCGAGCCGTGGGGGCACAGCTCGCCACCGTCACCTTCGAGCAGTGTCGTTCCGCCGCGGAGGCGGCCCTGACGGCCACCGACCCGCAGGCTGCTCGCGAGGCGGTGCGCACCGTCCTCGATGCCTGAGCCGGGCGTGGCGCTTCGCGGCGGCGAAGTGGCGCTCAGGGGTAGGCGTCGCCCGGGCTGCACCAGGCCCAGATGATCCACCACGCCTGGGTGCCCAGCCCGAACAGCACCACCCCGGTGAGCATCAGTACCTGCGTTGGACGCGAGCGGTCACGGGAGAGCTGCGGGAACGGCCAGGCAGGCGTGATCGCCAGGAGCAGGTAGCGGACGATGCTGGGGGTCGTGCGGCTCGCACCGAGGATGAACAGCGGGTAGAGCACGGTCCACAGGCGGACGGCCAGCGGCCAGGTCCGCGCGTGCCAGGCGAGGAGCGCGGCCCAGGCGAGGACGCCGACGGTGAGCAGGCCCTGCGAGCGTCCGGTGAAGACCGCGGTCAGCCAGGTGCCCCATCCCGGTTCGTGGTTCCAAGCCTGCTGGGTGAGCGCGTAGGCGTCCGGCTGACCGGTGACGACGCCCGCGATCGCGGGCCACAGCAGGAAGGCGCAGGCGCTGGCCACGGCAGCCGACCCCCATTGCACCCGCGCCCGTACCGGGAACGGGGTCCGGTCGCGGCGCCACCAGCGCACCAGCCAGACCACGCCCGCCACCGCCGCGAGGGCCGGGGTGACCGGACGGGCGAGGGCGAGGGCGAGCGCGACCACGACGAAGACGCCGGGACGGTCGCGGACGACGGCCCACAGCCCGAGGAGCACCAGCAGCGTGGAGGTCGACTCGCTGTACGGCGCGCCCAGCGTCAGGGACGCCACCGAGAACGAGAATCCCGTCACCGACAGAAGTGCGGTGAACGTGCCGGCCGTGGGGGCGAGCAGGCGGAACAGCACGACCATGGCGGCAGCCCCGCAGGCCAGGCTGACGCTGCTGGCCGCCGCCAGGAACGGGATGCCCAGCAGGGTCAGCAGCTTCGTCAGGGCGGGGAAGAGGGGGTAGAAGGCCCACTGGTTCTGGCGGACGTCCCCGTCGGAGGCGAGGGGGAGCTCGGAGGGGTAGCCCTCGGTGACGATGCGGTGGTACCAGTGGGCGTCCCACGCCATCAACGACTGGAACGACCACCCGCTCGGGGCGTTCAGGCGGGAGGCGCCGGAAGCGGAGATGTCCCAGGTGCCGAGCCACATCACCATCACCGTGCTCACGACCCGCGCGACCAGGAAGATCAGGACCGGGGCCAGGAGCCACACGCGCCAGTCGAGTCTGGTCGTGGCGGT
Organism: Nocardioides sp.; assembly: GCA_045627505.1. Lineage (GTDB taxonomy): Bacteria > Actinomycetota > Actinomycetes > Propionibacteriales > Nocardioidaceae > Nocardioides. Next base: position 259 of record JAZQNT010000408.1, on the reverse strand, counting down.
TGCCGGGGGGCGCGGAGGACGGGACCTGTCGCGCTGGGGGAGCGGTCGCGGGGCTGGCGCCGCCGGCAGTCGGGCCGGTGCGGTGCCTGCAGGTGCGGTACCTACAGACGCGATGGTCTGCTCTGGTGACGTGCTGTGCAGTGGGGACGTGGTGCTCTGGGGTGGCCCTGACGGCAAGGGGACTCCGTGACTAGGTGTGCGATGTTCCCCGGAGATGCTAGGTGCGATCGACCGTCGGTGAGGCCGGGTTCGCAAAGCT
>JAZQNT010000407.1:0-3173 GCA_045627505.1 Nocardioides sp. | reverse complement strand
GCGACACCAACGCGATGTTCTTCGCCGGCGAGCCGGACGAGGAGTCGCGGCTGCTCGTCGAGCGCACGAAGACCTCGCTGGAGCGCGCCATCAAGGCGGTGAAGCCGGGTCGCCAGATCAACGTGATCGGTCGCGTCATCGAGTCCTACGCCAAGCGCTTCGACTACGGCGTGGTGCGTGACTTCACCGGCCACGGGATCGGCACGTCGTTCCACTCCGGGCTGGTCATCCCGCACTACGACCAGGACCACTACGCAGACACGATCGAGGTCGGGATGACCTTCACGATCGAACCGATGCTCAACCGGGGCACGCACGAGTGGGTGATGTGGGAGGACGGCTGGACCGTCACCACCAAGGACCTCAAGCGTTCTGCGCAGTTCGAGCACACCCTGCTCGTGACCCCCGAGGGCGCGGAGGTGCTCACCAACCCCTGAGGTTGACGCACCCCGGTGCGACCTCAGCGCACCGTCCCACCCCCGGGCGCAGGACGGGGCGTTGCTGCGTCTCTAGACCCCTCCGGCCGGGAACCGTTCAGGGGCGCGGACGCGGCGGGCGAAGCCCCTCGACCAGCACCGAGAAGGCGCGCTGCTCCAGGCCGGGCGCCTCGCGGAGGACGCCCTCGGGCTGGGGGCGGGCGATCATCCCGATCATCACGATCAACTCCACGGCCGTGACGTCCGCACGAGCCACTCCGGCGGCCCGGGCCTCCTCGAGCAACAGCGTCAAGTGGCCCAGCGTCTGGCTCTGCGCCGCATCCACCTCGGCGGAGAGCTGGCCGCGGGCGTGCTCGGACAGGGCTGACGTGAGCGCGCCGATGTGCAGCCTGACGAGGCGTCGCAGGCAGCCCTCCCAGGCGCCGACCGGGTCGTCCGACAGCCCGGCCCGAGCCGTCTGCACAGCCGACTCGACGTCGGACAGGATCGCGATGGCCACCGCATCGAGGAGCTGGGCCCGGGAGTCGAAGTTGCGGTACAGGGTGGCGATGCCGACGCCCGCCAGGTCCGCCACCGCGTCCAGCGCCACGTCGGCGCTCCGTTCGGCAACAAGGAAGCGTGCGGCGTCGACGATGGCCGCTCGTCGCCTGAGCGCGTCCGCCCTCATCGCCGCCTCCACGGTCTAGTTGCCGAATTGACTACTCACCATAACCGGGAGGATTATCATCTAAATAAGCGGAGGAAAATCTTCCACTAAGGATGGTAGGGATGAACGAGAGCAGCACGACGGACGCCGGGCACGGCCCTGACGCCCAGGACCCTGGCACCCAGAAGCGGGGCACCCAGAAGCGCGGCCCCCAGAAGCGCGACCCCCGGGGCCGTACCGGGACGGAGAGCAAGCGACAGGCTCCGGCGTTCGCCAAGCTGGTCGGCCTGACCGCCGCGCTGGCCGCCATCCTGGTGGTGCTGCTCGGCCTGTTCATCCTGCCGTCGCTCAAGAGCGGCCCGCACGGCCTCCCCCTCGGCGTGGTCGGTGACACCGCGAGCGTCAGCCAGGTGGAGGAGGTACTGGCGCAGGCGAAGACCGATGCCTACGACCTCCAGCACTTCGACTCCCGCGAGGCGCTGGCCAGCGCGGTGGAGGAGCGAGAGGTCAACGGCGGTTTCGTCGTCGGCGCCGACGGGCTCGAGACGATCGTGGCCAGCGCCGGCTCCACCACGATCTCGGGCACCATCACCGCCACCGGCGCCCAGATGGCCAAGGCGCTGGGCTCCACCGAGGTCGTCGTCAGCGACGTGGTCCCGCTGCCCGCGGACGACCCGTCGGGCATCGGCATCGGCGGCCTGGCCTTCCCGCTGGTCTTCGGCGGCATCGTGCCCGTGGTCGCGTTCCGCGCCATCTTCCCGAAGAGCAACCTCTGGCGCATGACCGGACTCGTGACGTTCGCGGCCGTCGGCGGCCTGGTGGTCGCGGCCGTCCTGCGGTTCTGGTTCGGCAGCATCGACGACGCGTTCTGGGCGGTCGCCGGATCCATGGCGCTGGGCATCGCCGCCCTCGCGCTTCCGTTGGCCGGACTCCAGCAGTTGTTCGGCGGCAAGGGCTTCACCATCGGCGCGATGACCATGATGTTCCTGGGCAACCCCCTGGCCGGCATCTCCACCACCGGCGCCTGGCTGCCGACCGGCATCGGCACGTTCGGCCAGCTGCTGCCCCCCGGGGCGACCGGCTCGCTGGTCCGTTCGGCCGCCTACTTCGGGGGCACCGGCGGCATGATCGCCGGGCTGACCCTGACGGTCTGGGTGCTCGTCGGGATCATCCTGCACGTCGCCGCCTCGCTGCGCTCGCCCCAGACGGAGCAGCCCCAGACGGAGCAGGCCAGCCCGGAGCAGGCCAGCACGGAGCAGGCCAGCCCGGAGCAGCCCAGCACGGAGCAGCCCACGGGGACGGCCGTCGCCACCGCCCACTGATCACCGACACCGACACCTACACCGGGCCAGCATTCTGGCGGGGGCGTCCACCTCGGGGCATCCGCTTCACCGCTGACGGGGCATGCGCCCGGGCCTAGGCTCGGGCGCATGCCGCGTCACCACGCCATCGACTACGTCGAGCTCGCCGCCCCTGACCTTGCCGCCGCGCAGCGCTTCTACGCCGACGTCTTCGGTTGGGAGTTCAACGCCTACGGCCCGGCGTACGCGGGCATTCGCGCCGCCGACGGGGACGGCGAGGTGGGCGGGCTGGACGCGAGCGGGACCCCGGGTTCGGGAGGCCCGCTGGTGATCCTCTTCTCCGAGGACCTGGATACCACCCGGGCCTCGGTCGAGGCCTCGGGCGGCGTCGCCCAGGAGCCATATCCCTTCCCCGGCGGACGGCGCTTCCACTTCACCGACCCCGCGGGCAACGAGCTCGCGGTCTGGTCGACCGCCTGAGTTGCAGGCTCGGCCCGCTGCGTCAGGCCCGGTGCATCAGGTCCACCCGGTGCATCAGGCCCACCCGGTGCATCAGGTCCAGTAGGGCAGCAGCATCAGCTGGGTGGCCAGGAAGCCGGCCAGGAAGTTGAGCCACAGGAACCGCTTCCATCCGGCGTTGGCCCGCTCGCAGTCCTCGTCGGTGATCCCCAGGTACGGGGCGACGTTGGCGACGTAGGGCAGCACCAGCACGGAGGCCAGCCAGCCGGGCCAGGGCATCAGCAGCAGCGCCAACCCGCCCAGCAGGTAGCAGGCCAGCGCGAACCAGAC
>JAZQNT010000406.1:0-3625 GCA_045627505.1 Nocardioides sp. | reverse complement strand
ATCAACTCATACCATCGTCAAACAGAATTTTTATTTAATCGGTAATTTTCGTCTTGCGAAAATTGTCCATAATTTCTAACTTTTAACTTACAACTAAAAAAAGCCGCTGCTCCGGCCGCTCCGGCTGCTCCCGCTCCTGCTGCCCCGGCCGCGCCCGCTGCCCCGGCTGCTCCCGCCGCTGCGAAGCCCTCGCGTGAGGACGACCAGTCGGCCTACGTCACGCCGCTGGTGCGCAAGCTGGCTGCTGAGCACGGCGTGGACCTCAAGACCGTCACCGGCACCGGCGTCGGCGGCCGCATCCGCAAGCAGGACGTCCTCGACGCCGCTGCCGCCAAGAAGGCCCCGGCTGCTCCTGCCGCCCCGGCCGCTGCTGCCCCGGCTGCCCCCGCCGCCCCGGCGGTGTCCCCGCTGCGCGGGCGCACCGAGAAGCTCAGCCGCCTGCGCAAGGTCATCGCCACCCGCATGGTCGAGTCGCTGCAGACTGCTGCGCAGCTCACCACCGTGGTCGAGGTGGACGTCACCAACATCGCGCGCAAGCGTGACGCCGCGAAGGCCGACTTCGCTGCCCGCGAGGGTGTGAAGCTCTCGTTCATGCCGTTCTTCGCCAAGGCAGCGCTGGACGCCCTCAAGGTGCACCCGGTCCTGAACGCGCAGATCGACATGGAGGCCGGCGAGGTCACCTACTTCGACAAGGAGAACCTGGCCATCGCCGTGGACTCCGAGAAGGGTCTGCTCACCCCGGTCATCAAGGACGCCGGCGACCTCTCCGTGGCGGGTCTCGCCAAGAAGATCGCCGACGTGGCCGACCGCACCCGCAACAACAAGATCGGTCCGGACGAGCTCTCCGGCGGCACCTTCACGCTCACCAACACCGGTAGCCGTGGCGCGCTGTTCGACACCCCGATCCTCAACCAGCCGCAGGTCGCCATCCTCGGCACCGGTTCCGTGGTCAAGCGCCCGGTCGTCATCACCGACCCGCAGCTCGGCGAGACCATCGCCGTGCGTCAGATGGTCTACCTGGCCCTCACCTACGACCACCGTCTGGTCGACGGTGCCGACGCCGCTCGCTTCCTGAGCGACGTCAAGGCTCGCCTCGAGTCGGGCGCCTTCGACATCTGAGACACCGATTGACGAACAGCCTCGCAGGTCACCCGACCTGCGAGGCTGTTCCCATGTCGGCCCTGAACGTCCTGGTCGGGGGATCCTCGGGTTTCCTGGGCACCCACCTGGTGGAGCACCTGCAGTCGCGGGGCCACCGCGTCACCCGGCTGGTCCGCCGCCCGGCCGGCCCCGGCGAGGTCCAGTGGGACCCGGACGCCCTCCACCTGCCCTCGCACGCCCTCGACGGGGTCGACGTCGTGATCAACCTCGGCGGTTCCCCCCTCGTCGGCAACCCCCACTCCCGCGCCTGGGCCGAGCGGCTCCTGCAATCCCGGGTCGCCACCACCCGGACGGTCGCCGAGGCCCTGGCCGCACGCGCCGGACGCGGCGACAGCGTCCCCGCGCTGCTGGCCGGAAACGGCATCTCCCGGTACGGCGATCACGGCCAGGAGCCAGTGACCGAGGACTCCGAGACCCGGGGCAACTCGTTGCTCTCCCGGGTGGCCCACGCCTGGGAGGACGCCGCCACGACGGCGCGTGAGGCCGGTGCCCGGGTCTGCGTGCTGCGCACGGCGGTGGTCCTGGACCGCGCCACGCTGCCCTTCAAGGCCCTGCGACCGCTGCACCGCGCGGGACTGGGTGCCGTGCTGGGGTCGGGGAGCCAGTACTTCCCGGTCATCTCCAGGCGGGACTGGGTGGGTGCCGCCGGGTTCCTGACCGAGCACCCCACTGCCGCGGGCCCGTTCAACCTGGTGTGTCCCCAGGTCCCCACGTACCGGCAACTGGCGCGGGCCCTGTCCGGCGGCCGCCCGCTGGTGGTCCGCGTGCCCGCACCAGTCATCCGCCCGCTGCTGGGGCCGATGGCACCCGAGCTGCTGGGGTCGGTGCGGGCCGTGCCTGCCGCCCTCACCCAGGCCGGACACACCTTCCACGACTCCGACGTCGAAGCCGTGGTCTCAGCCGCCCTGGGTGGGTGAGGCGAGCGGTCTGACGCGAACCACGCGCCAACTGCCACCCTGACGCTCGTAGGTGATCCGCCGCCGGTCCGGGCCGTCGTCCGGCAGGGCCACCCGGCGCTCGCCGCGCACCGCCTCAGCGCCGGTCACCTCCTCGTGCAGCTCGACCACGCACCTCTGGTCCGAACACCCCGGCACCCGGAGCACCTCCACCCGCGGGGCCACGCCCTCCACCCGCCACCCGGCAGCGACCCACCGTTCGAGCGCATCCACGTCGCGGCGTCCCACCTCGGCGCCACGGGCGTACAGGGAGCCCAGCGCGGCTACGTCCCCGGTGCGCCAGGCGTCGCTGCGGAGCGCGTCCCAGGCCCGCACCACCTCGTGGGCGCGGGCCTCCAACGATCCGGGCAGCCGTGCCGGCGACGCCGCGTCCGAGGCTTGTTCCGGGGCCCGCACCGGGGTCTGAGCACCGGCCGGGGAGCCGGCCGAGTCGTCCCCGGCGCCGGACACCCACCGGACCAGGAGCAGGGCCCCCAGCACGAGGATCGAGACTCCCATCAGCAGCAGCGCCGCACCCACCGGGTCTCCGCGCCGCCGCCCTGTGCGCTGGGGGCGGGTGAGCCGGGGACGAGTGACGTCCCGGGGCTGCCACACCTCGTTCATGCCGTGCCTCCCCACGCGGTCGGATGCGAGCACGCTTGCCCGTTACCAGTACACCTTGGCCGTTCTTGACGGTGGGCGTCGTCGCTCGTCCACAGGCGCGGCGATAACCTCCTGCCATGACTCTGGAGTTCACGGTCGCAGGATTCGGTCAGGACGCGGTCCCCTACCTCGAGGCGTGGGAGCTGCAGCGCCAGGTGCACGCAGCCGTCGTCGAGGACCCCGAGGCCGCCACCGTGCTGCTGCTCGAGCACCCGCCGGTCTACACCGCCGGTAAGCGCACCGACGCCCACGAACGCCCGGCCGACCCCGGCGGTGCCGAGGTGATCGACGTCGACCGCGGCGGCAAGATCACCTTCCACGGCCCCGGCCAGCTGGTCGGCTACCCGATCCTGACGCTGCCCGACCACATCAAGGTGGTCGACTACGTCCGTCGAGTCGAGGAGGCCCTGATCCAGACGTGCGCCGACTTCGGTCTTGAGACCGCCCGCGTCCCGGGACGCAGCGGCGTGTGGCTGCAGGCCGACGGTCCCCTCCCCGAGCGCAAGATCGCAGCGATCGGGCTCCGCGTCTCGCGGGGCGTGACCATGCACGGCTTCTCGCTCAACTGCAACGTGGAGATGAGTTGGTACGACCGGTTCGTGCCCTGCGGCATCGCCGACGCCGGCGTCACCTCGTTGGCGCTCGAGCTGGGCCGTGACGTCACGGTGGAGGAGGTCACCCCGGTCGTCGAGAAGCACCTGCGCACCTACCTGGCATGGGACGCCTACGAGGCGACCGCGGACTACGAGCCCAAGCCCGAGCCGCCGCGCCTGCCGCGCATCGCGTTGGTCACACCCGCCTCCTGAGTCCGCTGACCGCGGGTCCTGGGCAACCTCCCCCAAACGGGGGCGAGTTTCGGGGCGCGT
>JAZQNT010000405.1:0-3827 GCA_045627505.1 Nocardioides sp. | reverse complement strand
AACACGATGTCCTTGATGAGGACAATGGACGCCTGTTTTGTCGATGGTGGCGAAGATGGGGTTTTGAGAAGCTGGGCCACACCGCGAATGATCTCGGGACTCAGTTTAGCCAGGCTAGCTCGCGGTCCCCTTGGCGGAGTGGCAGCGGGGGCAGGGGATGGGCTCGGTGCGCGGGCACTCCTCGGAGCCGCGCCTGCGCTCGGTTCTGGCGCCGTGCTCGGATCCGGGTCCGGGGGAGGGGTCGGGGCTGCGGTCGTGGTCTCGGACACGGTGACTCCTGCGTCGCCGGCGGGGTCGGCGGTTGGCCTCGTGGTCTGACGGGTGGCACGGGGGGAGCCGCTTTCCGGTGGCGGCGGACACATCGTGCCCGTCGCGAGCGGTCTGCTGCAGCGAGTTCACGAATCCGACTAGAGTGTCGAACATGCGTTCGAAGCGGTCGTGTGCGGAGGGACAGCACTCCCTGTGGGAGCAGGTGCCCGATGAGGGCGGGACTTCCCAGGTCACTGGGCCCGTTCCGCGGCCGTCCGGGGGCGCCCGGGGCTCGGTGCGCGCCAGCGCCCAGCGCACGGTGCGGTCCCGCGAACGGGCGGTCGCGACCGCTGCCGACGCCGGGGGCTGGCAGCCCGGGGACCGCACCTGGGTGCTGTGCGACGAAGCGTTCGTGTCCCAGGGGTGGGCGGCTGGCACGGTGCTGCACCTCAGCGAGACCCGCAGAGCCGTTCGGGGCGACCTGGTGGTGGTGGAGGACCGTGGCCGGACCGGCGTGGGCTTCCTGGGTACCGACCGGGGCAGACCGGCCCTGCTCACGGACCGGGGCACCACGTGGCTCTCCCAGTCCGCCCGGGTGCTCGCGGCCGTCACCGCGGTGGAGGCCTCCCTGCTCCTGGGGGAAGTGAGCAGCGTGCGCGACGGTTGACGCGCCGCGTGCCGGTGGGGAAGGTGGACGACAGGCGCCCGGCGCCAGCCCGTTCCCACCCATCCGACCAGTCACCGACCCAGCGCAGAGCGAGCCCAGCCCAGTGCGAGCCCCAAGGAGTACGCCATGGCCACAGATGCCACGTCCGACGTCCTGTCCGTCGAGGAGTTCGACCTGCGGCGCTACCTCGGGCTCTGGTACGAGATCGGTCGACTGCCACTGAAGTACCAGGACGAGGACTCCCGTGACGTCACCGCGGAGTACTCGCTCAACGAGGACGGCAGCGTGCGCGTGGACAACCGCTGCCTGGACGGCGAGGGCGCTCCGACGCAGGCGGTGGCCCGGGCAGTCCCGGTGGAGGGAGCGACCGGACAGCTCAGGGTCAACTTCCTGCCGAAATTCCTGCGCTGGTTGCCGTTCACGGAGGGCGACTACTGGGTCCTCGAGCTCGATCCCGGATACGCCACAGCGTTGGTGGGCAGCCCCGACCGCGAACACCTGTGGTTGCTCGCCCGCACGCCTGCGGTCTCCGAGGACGAGCGTGAGGCCTACCTCGCCTCAGCGCGCGCGGAGGGCTTCGACCTCACGGACTGGATCCACACCCCGCAGTCGGGGAGCCGGGTCACCGACGACCAGGTCGAGGACTGACCCGACGTCCTGCCGGGCGCGGATCACGACGCCGGATTCCGCGTTCCGCCCGTCGGCCACCCGCGTGGTCCCTAGGCTTCTGACCGGCCCCTCGCGGGGTGGTTGCTGTGTGGAGAAGGAGGCCCGTCCGATGACGACACGTGGTCGTCGAGTCGAACCTGATCCGCTGGGACGTGCGCACGTGTTGTTGGCCGCCGATCACCGCAGCTACGTGCGCTGGACCCCCCACACCTCGAGCGACGTCCCCGACGGGGGAAGACTCGCTGCCGTGGCGGCTGTCGACTTTGCCGTGCGCGCCACCCTGTCGGACGCCGGCTGGGGCCGACGAGCGGTGGGTCGACACCTGGAGCGCATCTGCGCAGCGAGGTCGGCTGCCGACTACGGCGAGCGGTGCGGAGTGACGCAGGTGCTGTTCGAGGCCCCACCCCCCGGGACGCTGGGTCCCTCCGTCCAGGTGGACGCCTCGCGCCGCGCCGACGGCCGGTTTGCCCTCGCATGGAGCGTCCCGGCCCCGTGCCGTGCGGTCTCCGGTACGGCCCGGACGTTCGCGGCCCTCTGGGGATGGGCCGCGGTCGAGGGACAGGACGCCACCGTGCACCACGCGCTGTACGCGCTGCGTGGCGGCTACGAACGCTCGGGACCGTTCCCGGCCGCGGTCGCCGACGACCTGGTGAGTTCCCTGCTCCTCTTCGGGGCCGACATGGCGGACACGGACGCCCGGGCGGCGGAGTCCCGCGCCCGGCTGCGCGCGCGATCTGATCGGGGAACGGCCCCGCGGCCCTCAGCTCTCGCCGCGGGCTCCCCAGCGTTGCCAGGGTGGGGCCGAGTCCCAGTGGGTGCGCAGCGTCGTGCCGGCGCGTCGGAGCCGCAGGTTCCACTGCGGGCCCGGGCGCAGCGACCGTGCTGAGACGTCGGCCCGCATCCGAGGTTCGAACTTCACCGTGGTGGCCGGGCTCTCGGGCCGTGGCCCGAGCACGAAGGCCAGGTCCATGTCGTCGTGCACGTCCTCGGTGAGGTGCACCTGCGACCTGGCCTGCTCCCACGCCGTGCGCCGGATCGCCATCGAGGACCCCCACAGCGGCAGCGCGCCGATCGCCGCCCCGGTCATGGCGTAGTAGGCGGCGAGATAGGTGATCGTGGCTGGCCACCCGAGCAGGGGCGGGAGGTCGCGGAAGAGCCCCCAGCCGGTCAGCGCGTCCACCTCCGGGTCGGAGAGGCGGGCCGAGACTGCAGCCGTCCACCCGGGCCGGGGGCGGGAGTCGGCATCCAGCCGGGCGATGACGTCGCCGCGGCTCGCGTCGTAGCCGGCGGCGGCGGCGAACGGGATTCCGGGGCGGGGCTCGGCAATCACGCGCGCCCCCGCCGCTCTCGCCACCGCCGCGGAGTCGTCCAGCGAACCGTTGTCGACCACGATCACCTCGTGCGGGCGCAGGTGCTGCTGCGCCAGGTGCCTGAGGCACTCGTGCAGCTCGGCGGCGTCGTCACGCACCGGGATCACGACGGAGATCGTGGGGCTCATGATCGCCGCTTGGCACCGGAGTCCATGGCGGGACGGTATACGAGCGGCGCCGCCTCGGCACGGGACGCGCGCTGGCGGGTCGCCGCAGGACGTACGGTGGGGATGCCGCACCTCGCCCACACCTCGCGCCCTGCCTGATCAGAGCCAGCCCCCGGAGGTCCTTGTGTCCGTTCCCCAGGACGACTCGTCCGCCGCCAGCAATCCCGCCAGCAATTCCGCAGCTGAGCCCGCCCAGGCCGATCCGGCCGATCCGGTCCATCCGCGCGACGGTGTTCTGCCCCTGGTGGAGTTGTTCGCCCTGGGCGGCACGATCGCCAGCCTGCCCGCCGACGCGGGAGGCGTGTCTCCCAAGGTGACGGGGGAGGAACTCGTGCGCGCCGTCCCGAGCCTCGCGGAGGTGGCCCGGGTGGAGGCGACCCAGTTCCTGCAGCTACCGTCGTGCGAGGTCACCGTGGGCGACCTGCTGCTGCTCGTGGAGGTGATGCGCGCGGCCGTCGACGCCGGCGCCGTCGGGTGCGTGGTCACCCAGGGCACCGACACGCTCGAGGAGACCGCCTTCCTCCTCGACCTGCTCTGGGACCGTCCTGCACCCGTGGTGGTGACGGGTGCCATGCGCAGCGCCGACCAGCCCGGCGCTGACGCGAAACAGTCAGCGGCTTTTTCTGATTGCGCTTTCATTTACCAAAAACAAAGACGATTCAGAGGACATCATTCAAAACGTTTTTCTTAAGCTCTGGAAAAACA
>JAZQNT010000404.1:0-3588 GCA_045627505.1 Nocardioides sp. | reverse complement strand
TGGACGGCACCTCGGAGCGTCTGTTCAGCAACGGCCTCACGCTGCCCAGCGGCTCGGCCATGTCCGAGGCCCAGTTCTCCCGGGTCGCAGACGCCATCCAGAAGGTCATCGCGTGAAGAATTCCTACGACCCGCTGAAGCGGGCCGTCGACGTCGCGGTGGGCGGTGCTGCCTTCGTGGTCTCGCTGCCGATCCAGGCCGGTGTCGCGATCCTGGTGCGCCGCAAGCTGGGTTCCCCGGTCTTCTTCTCCCAGCCCCGCCCGGGCAAGGACGGCGTCGTCTTCGAGATGCGCAAGTTCCGCACGATGCTCGAGGTGGACGAGTCCAAGGGGCTGGTCACCGACGAGCAGCGGATGACCCGCTTCGGCGCCCTGCTGCGCTCGACCAGCCTCGACGAGCTGCCCACCCTGTGGCACGTGGTGAAGGGCGACATGAGTCTCGTCGGCCCACGTCCGTTGCTGGTGCGCTACCTCGAGCGATACACCCCCGAGCAGGCCCGGCGTCACGAGGTGCGTCCCGGCGTCACGGGGCTGGCCCAGGTCAGTGGTCGCAACGCGATCACCTGGGAGGAGAAGTTCGCCAAGGACGTCGAGTACGTCGACCGCCGTTCGCTGCGCCTGGACCTGTGGATCCTGTGGTGTACAGTCGCCCAAGTTCTCAAGAGGGACGGCATCAGCGCTGAGGGCGAAGTGACGATGAGTGAGTTCGTGGGGAGCGAGCGTGGCTGAGGGCACCTCGGGGGGCACCTCGGTGCGCCGGGCGCCCGTCCACTGCTTGACCGGCCCCCGTTCGCACGGCCCGGTTCGGGCGTCCGCCGGACGAATGCAGTCCCGAGGTCGCCGTTCCGTCGTCAGTGGGTCAGATGTGGCGTGAGGAGGATTCGCGTGGCTGAGCAGCGCGTTCTCGTCATGGTGACCAGCGCCGTGACCGTGTCCAGCTTCCTGCCGCCGATCGTGCGTGCCCTGCGCGACCGGGGCGCCGTGGTCGACGTCGCTTCCGCGGCGCTGCCGGAGGGGAGCGTCCTGGACGGCGCGACGCACCACGCGCTCCCGTTGGCGCGCTCGGGCAACCCGCTGCAGTTCGTGGCCGCGCTGTTCGCCGCGATGGGACTCGTGCGTCGCACCCGCCCCGACGTGCTGGTGTGCGCCACCCCGGTGGCCAGTCTGCTGGGCGTGGTGGTGGGTCGGTTGCTGCGCGTCCCTCGCGTCGTCCACCTGGCGTGGGGCCTGCGTTCGGAGAGCCTGTCCGGGCCGGGGCGCGCCCTGGTGGCCGCCGCCGAGCGGCGGACTGTGCGTCTGGCGCACTCCACCCTCGCGAACAGCCCGAGCCTGCGCGACGCGATCACCGCAGCCGACCCCGCTGTCACCTCCAAGGTGGAGTGCCTGGGCGAGGGCACCTCGCACGGGATCGACCTGGGTACGTTCCCGGAGGCTCCCGTCGCGGACAACCCGCTCCCGGTCATCGGCTTCGTCGGTCGGGTGCGCAGCGACAAGGGGATTCGCGAGCTGTTGTCCGCCGCGGAGCTCCTCGAGGACGAGGGCCTGGAGTTCTCGCTCCTGATCGTTGGCGAGCTCGAGGAGGAGGAGCTTGCCGGTCGCCTCACCGCCATTCGCTCGGTCGAGTACCGGGCGCACACCGACGACGTGCCGGCCCTGATGCGTGAGCTCGATGTGCTGGTGCTGCCCACCTGGCGGGAGGGCTTCCCGAACGTCGTGCTCGAGGCCGCAGCCACTGGCCGCCCGGTGATCACCACCGACGCGACCGGCGCCGTCGACAGCGTGCGACATGAGGAGACCGGTCTGGTGGTCCCGGCCCGGGACGCCCGGGCGTTGGCCGCAGCCATGCGGCGCCTCGTCCTGGATCCCCAGGAGAGGGCTCGCCTGGGGCAGGCCGGACGGGCCTGGGTGGAGCGCTCGTTCGCCTCCCGGGAGGTCTGCGACCGCCTTGCTGCGCGCCTGTTGGACGAGGACGCCCGAACCATGGCCAGCGATCACGGGGATGGCTGAATCACCCATGACGACGTCCGTCGCCACGCCGCGACGCGCCCTTCTCGGAGACCGAGCGCTCAACCTGCTGTCCTCGGTGATTCCGATGGTCGGCTCCCTGTTCTGCCTGACCTTCCTGGCGCGTGCCTTCACCCTCGGTGAGATGTCCCTGTGGGCGCTGGTGATCACCTCCGTGACGGCCATCCAGATGCTCGACCTGGGCATCAGCGCCTCGATCATGAAGCACGGCGCGCTGGCCTCGGCACGGGGCGACAAGCGCACGGCGTGGGCCTACGGCTGGACCAGCGCCGTCGTCTTCCTGGTTGTGGCCGTGGTGGTGGCCGTGGCGCTCTGGGTGGCCCCGGCCCGCACGCACTTCGCCCAGGTGTCGGAGTCCGACCCCCAGCTGATCCTCTGGCTCGCGGTCGGTGTCGTCTTCCTGGCGCCGACCACCAACTGCTTCATGGTGCTGCAGCGCTCGTTGGGCCAGTACCGCCGTCTGTTCGGTGCGGTGGTCGCCAGTCAGGTGCTCTTCGTGGGCGGGATCGTCGGGCTGAGCGTGAGCGACCGTCTGGGTCTGGGCTCGGCGTTGGCGCTGCAGAACGGTCAGTTCCTGTTGACGTTGCTCATCGTGCTGGCGCTGGACGGACGTACGGCCCTGCCGCGCTTCCTTGACCGTGCCGGTCTCCGCACCCTGTTCGGGTTCGGCGCCGTCATGCTCCTGGTCAACGTGATGGGCGCCCTGCTGCTCTACGCGCCGTTGTGGGTCACCAGCTGGCTGCTGTCGGGTGCGGACGCGGGGGCGTTCGCCTTCGCCTCGACGCTGGCGGTGGCGGCCAGGAACCTTCCCCTGATGACGTTGGCCCCGGTGACCAATCGGTTGGCCGCAGCCTCGGATCGCTTCGGCGTGGGGATCGAGGAGTCGCGGCGCTGGTGGCAGGTGATGTGCAGCTACCTCGTGGTGGCGGCGATCGGCGGGTACTTCGTCAGCGGCAGCGTGGGCGGCGAGGAGTATGCGTCGGTGGGTCTGCTGGTCGCGGTCCTGGTGATCGGCTACGGCGTCGGCAGCCTGTCGGCGGTCGACAGCCAGGTGCTGCGCATGACCGACGAGCAGGGGTGGGAAGCCCGTGCCTGGGTCGTGAGTGGCGCACTCCTGGTGGTGCTGCTGCCGCTGGGGACGTTGCTGTGGGGGGTCTGGGGCGCAGGAGTAGCCGTGCTTCTCACCCAGGCGGTCGGGACCGGCCTGATGAGGACGTTCGTGAGCAGGAGAAGAGACGGGAGCCAGGCACCATGACCTCGTACAGTGCCGGATTCATCCACTACGGGCCGCTCGACCTGACCCTGGAGGCCGTGCGGCAGGTGCAGGCGCAGACGGTCGCTCCCACCTCCGTGGTGGTGGTGGACAACGCGGTCCTCGACGCGCACGACCTGGCGCGGCTCGAGGGGCTGGGCGTCGAGGTGGTGAGCCCGGGACGCAACACCGGCTACGCCGGGGGCTTCAACCGCTGCCTCGACTGGTTCGCCGAGGCCGGCACCGACGCTCTGTGGCTGCTGAACTCCGACGTGACGCTGCGCCCGGACGCCGCCGAGAAGTCCCTCGACGC
>JAZQNT010000403.1:0-4594 GCA_045627505.1 Nocardioides sp. | reverse complement strand
GTTCATGATCCGGGTGTAGATGTTGCCCGGCTCGGAAAGGGCGAACAGGTTCGCGGCGTGCTCGGTGTCGTTGAAGACGTACGAGGTGGTCTGGTAGATCGGCACCGCGCGGCTGTTCGTGGCGGGGTCAGGGGTCTCCTGGCCGGCGTGGACGGCGAGGGTCTCGGGGCGGTAGGTCATGGGCGGGCTCCTGGGTTCTTCGACGGCGAGGGCGAGGATCTTTAAAGTTTATTGAAAGAGTAGACTTAGAAGCGGCGCGTGTCCCCCGGTTGCCTCAACGTTTCGAAACATGAGACCGCCCCATCTGGCCGACCCAACCACCCTCCGCCCGCCAGCCCCCTGGGTCCGGCTGCGGCCCGAGGGCAGGCGACATCGCCGCCTCGTGAGCACCGACTGGGGCGCCCGACGAGGTACCCGATCGAGCAGATGTTGTTCGAACGCATGTTCGATAGGTTCGTGGCACGAGATGCGAGGAGGCGACGATGTCCACACCTGGGACGGCACCCCTGCCGACAGCAACCCGGCACCCGTTGGCCCGAGCGGCCAGGACGGTCCGGGAGGTGCTGAAGTCGGTCTCCGACGTGAACCCGACCTTCGTGCCCACCCCAGAGAAGGCCCTCCTCCTGACCGACCTCGTGGCCCTGGAGGCGCAGGTCGCCGAGCTCCGGCTGCGCGTGATGGCCTCTGCCGCCGACGTCGCCGAGGCCTCCGGCGACCGCTCGGTGGCCACGTGGCTCTCCCGGACGCAACACCTGCGCTGGGGCGACTGCACCGCCGACCTGCGCCTGGCCGAGTCACTGGAGCGCGACCATCCCCTGGTCGCCGACGCCCTGCGGGCGGGCGAGTTGAACCTGGCCCAGGCCCGCGTGGTGGTCAGCGCCGTGGACGAGCTGCCGAGCCGCGTCGGGGCCGAGGCGGCGCTGGTGCAGTACGCGGCCGAGTTCGAGCCCACCACGCCGGCCCGCCTCGGGCGCCGGATCCTCGACGTCGTCGCCCCCGAGGTGGCCGAGGCCGAGGAGGCCCGCCAGCTCGCCCGGCTCGAGCGCCACGCAGCCGAGCGGCAGCGCCTGCGGAGGCGGGCCCTGGGAGAGGGCACCACCCGGATCTCGGCGATCGTTCCCGACGCCACGGCCGCCCGGCTCGCCACCTACCTGCACGCCTTCACCAACCCGCGGCTCGCGGACGGCAGTCCGCGCGATGCAGCGACGACCACGGACGGAGCCACAGGCGCAGACGCAGACCCGGCCGGGCTCGGCACCGCGTTCGGCAGCCCGCTGACCCGCCTGCCCCGCCCCCGGCTCCTGGCCGAGGCGTTCGCCCAGCTCCTTGAGTGCCTCGACCCGGCACGCCTCCCGATCCACGGCGGCGACGCCACCACCCTGACCGTCACGATCGGCCTGGACTCCCTGACCTCCGACCTCGGCGTCGCCACCCTCGCCAACGGCGTCCCGGGCGATGGCCACGACACGATCACCGCCGCCCAGGCCCGACGTCTCGCCTGCTCGGCGCAGATCATCCCCGCGGTGCTGGGCGCCGACTCCGAACTCCTCGACCTGGGCCGCTCCCGACGGCTGTTCAGCAAGGCACAGCGACGAGCACTGCTCCTGCGAGACTGCACCTGCCGCGCCGAAGGCTGCGACATCCCGGGCACCTGGTCCGAGGCCCACCACCTCCGAGCCTGGTCACAGGGCGGCGGAACCGATCTCGACAACGCCGTCTTGCTCTGCTCGCACCACCACCACCGGGTCCACGACCCCGCCTACGAGCACCACCGGCTCCCCGACGGAGACCTCCGCTTCCGCCGACGGCCGTGACCCTCCCCCGCGCCCTCCCCGGGGCCACCTGGCACCGGCAGCAGATGCACGTGACCCCGCCCCGCGCGAGGCGGGACGGGGTCACGGGTGACTCAGGTGGGACCTCAGACGGAGATCGCGACCTCAGCCACGTTGCCGATGCTGGCGTGGACCTTGCGGTCGACCGGCTCGGCCTTCGGGGCCAGGGTGCGCAGCGTCCAGATGCCCTCGCCGGCGAAGAACCGGAAGTGACCGGTGGCCGACAGCGGGACCTCGGCGGTGAACTCGCCGCTCTTGTCGAGCAGACGGACGTAGCCGGTCGCGACGGGCTCGCCGTCGCGGGTGACCTGGCCCTGGATGATGGCCTCCTTGGCGACGTTCACGCCGTCGAGGGACAGGCCGCCCTCAGTCGCGCCGCACATCAGGCGACACCCGGCTCGTCGCCGAGGGCGACCGGAACGCCGACGAGGGAGCCGTACTCGGTCCACGAGCCGTCGTAGTTCTTGACGTTCTTCAGGCCCAGCAGCTCCTGCAGCACGAACCAGGTGAGCGAGGAGCGCTCACCGATGCGGCACAGGGCGATGGTGTCCTTGGCGTCGTCGATCCCGACCTCGTTGTAGAGGGCGCGGAGGTCCTCGTCGGACTTGAAGGTGCCGTCGTCGTTGGCGTTCTTCGACCACGGGACGTTCAGCGAGGTGGGGATGTGACCCGCACGCTGGGCCTGCTCCTGCGGGAGGTGGGCCGGGGCGAGGAGGCGGCCGGCGAACTCGTCGGGGCTGCGCACGTCGATCAGGTTCTGCACGCCGATGGCAGCCACGACGTCGTCACGGAAGGCGCGGATCGAGTGGTCCTGCTCGGTGGCGGTGTAGGCGGTCTCGACGCGGGTCGGGACGTCCTTGGTCAGCTCGCGGGCGTCCAGCTCCCACTTCTTGCGGCCGCCGTCCATGAGCTTGACGTTCTTGTGGCCGTACAGCTTGAAGTACCAGTAGGCGTACGCGGCGAACCAGTTGTTGTTGCCGCCGTAGAGGACGACCAGGTCGTCGTTGGAGACACCACGCGAGGAGAGGAGCTTCTCGAACTGCTCCTTGTTGACGAAGTCGCGGCGCACCTGGTCCTGCAGGTCCTTGGTCCAGTCGAGCTTGATCGCGCCCGGGATGTGGCCCTTGTCGTAGGCAGCGGTGTCCTCGTCGACCTCGATCAGGACGACACCGGGGGTCTCGAGGTTGTCCTCGACCCACTGGACGGAGACGAGCGAGTTCTCGCGGCTCATGGTGTTTCTCTCTTTCGGGTGGTGTGAAATCTCGGGGGTGTTCGTGTGACGTGTTTCAGGCGCGACTGGTGAGTCGCTTGCCGAGCAGGTACATCTCGCAGCCCAGGCAGAAGCCGAAGGCAGCGTTGAGCAGGGCGGCGGCCAGCGCGAAGCCGACGGCGACGAGGGCCACCGTGGTGGCGCCGACCAGCAGGCCGACCAACCCGACCAGGGCGAAGACCAGGCCGACAGCCTGGGCGAAGCGCGGGGGCTGCGGGTCCTCCCACTCGCGGGGAGCACCCAGGCGGGGGCGCACCAGGGTGCGGAAGAGCCAGGCGTACGGCGTCCGGGCGACCCCGAGGGCCGCACCGAGCGCGAAGAGCGCGGTCTGCACCGCGAGGACCACGACGGCCAGCGCCGAGGGCGCGGTGACCAGGACCAGGCCCAGCAGGAGCACCGTGAGCGCGGCACCGAACTGCGGACCGCGCGGGTCCACCTGGCCGACGGGGGCCGCGGTGGCACGAGAGGTGTCGAAGTGGGTCATGGGTCCTGTTCCCTGGGCTGGCGATCATGGCCGGGGTCGCACCGAATCATGCGACGCAGAGGCTGACGACTCGACCTTAATCCACTAAGTCACTGGACAAAAGGGGGGGCGTCAGCCGCAGGACATTCGACAGAGCGCGGAGCGCACGCGGCAGTGGTCCACCGCGCGTCGCTTCGTCAGCCAAGTCGTGCTCATGGGGACGAGGGTATGGGCCAGTGTGGCGACACGCCGAATCGCCCGTCCGCCATGTGGACAAGGGGCCCAGAATATGAGATTCCGGCGGATTTCACGCTCGCGCCGAGCCTTTTGGGTGCACTCCGTACCTGGGTGCGGCGCACCGCCGGGCGGCACAGATTCAACTCACTCGGCCGGCAGGACCCGGGCGAGCGCCGACAGCACCTGGGCCTTCGTGGGCGCCCCGGAGGCGCGGGTCACCTCACGCCCCTGCGCGTCCAGCACGAGCGTGGTGGGGGTGCGCAGGATGTTGACCCGCCGCACCAGCTCGAGGTGCTGCTCGGCGTCCACCTCGACGTGCGCGACCCCGGGGATCAGGTCGGTGACCTCCCCCAGAGTGCGCCGGGTGACCCGGCACGGGGCGCAGAACGCGCTGGAGAACTGCAGGAAGGTGGCGCGCTCCCCCAACTCGTCGGCGAACGGAGTACCCGCAACCACGGAGGTGATCGCCTCGGCGGGGCTGACCTGCTCGTGCCCGCCCGGGGCACTCACCGCGTCCGCTGCATCCCCTGCGCTGGCTGTATCCGCTGCGTCCATCGCGCCCATCGGGTCCCGGTCCTCGGTCCCTGTCACGCCCACCGCTGCGCGTGTCCCGTCCGTCGAAGCGGCGAACCGCCCGTCCGTCGCGCGGCGCCACGCACCGAAACCGACGGCGACGACCACCGCAACGACCAGAACCCACTGACCCACGCTCACAGACACCTTCAACGCGACTCCTCACGCCATCATTCCCCGCGTCCATTCCCCCAGCTGCAGCGCGGCACTCCTGACGGC
>JAZQNT010000402.1:0-4379 GCA_045627505.1 Nocardioides sp. | reverse complement strand
CCCGACCACCGCAACCTGATCACCATCCGCGGCACCCTCGCCGACGGCACCCAGGTGTCGGTGGCCGGCACCTTGGTGGGCATCGCCCAGCGCGAGCGCCTGGTCGAGGTCAACGGCTTCACCGTCGACATCGAGCCCACCGACCACCTGGCCTTCTTCACCTACGAGGACCGCCCGGGCATGGTCGGCACCGTCGGTGGCGTCCTGGGCGAGGCCGGCGTCAACATCGCCGGCATGCAGGTCGCCCGCGCCGCCAAGGGCGGTCACGCACTGGTGGCCCTCTCGGTCGACTCCGCGATTCCGGTCGAGACGCTGACCGCGATCGAGACCGCGATCCAGGCCGCGAAGGTGCGCGCCGTCAACCTCGTCTGATCTGATCTAAACGGCGCTCCGGGCCTTCACCGGACCCGGTGGGGCACCTGCACCACCGGGTCCGGTGCGTCATGGCGCCGAAATCGGCGCGGGGAGCACGAGCGTCGAGAGCAGGGGCAGTCGAGAGCAGGGCAGAGACGCGCTCCTGCACGCGTACGCGGTCTCGGAGGGTCGGCTCGACCCCGGATCAGGTCCGTCCCGAGTCGGGCCGTGCGGGCAGCGTGGGGCGGGTCAGCGCCTGGTGGCGATGATGGCGGCCGCGTCGGAGGCGATCATGACCTCGACGGCGGTGAAGCGGTCATCGGTGGGCCACTCCTCGCGCAGCGTGTCGACGCGACCGTAGGAGATGGGCGGCCAGGAGGCGCAGGGGAGGAAGTCGTCCAGGACGACGATGCCGCCGGGTTCGACCAGGTCGGCGATCGCCTCGACCCGCACCGACTCGGGGTCGCCGGAGTCAAGGAAGAGCAGCGAGAACGGGCCCTTGCCCGCCAGCGCGGACCAGTCCGCCTCGAACACCTCGACGGCCTCGTCGTCGGCGAAGATCTCGGCCGCAGCCTGTGCGAGCCGGGGGTTGAGCTCGGCGGTGACGATCCGGGCGTCGCCCTGGAGACCCGAGCGGAGCCAGGCGGTGCCGACGCCGCAGCCGGTGCCGAACTCGGCCATCACGCCGCTGCGGGTGGCTGAGAGGGTGGCCAGCAGTCGTCCGGTCTCGTTGCGGCAGAACGAGACGTAGCCAGCGCGGCGGCTGACGTCGAATGCCCGGCGGACGATCTCTGGAAGGTCCGGGGAAGCACTCATGGAACCATTGTGTCCCATGGGCGTGACGAAGGCCTCGTGACGTCCATGAGGCGGAAGCCTTCACAAGTGACATGGCGCCGCGTAGGCTCTCAACATCATGCGGACCGTCATCGTATTCGTTAGTAGCCGCGGCGAGGCCTGACAGGGGCCACCTCGCCGCGGTGTGTGGCGTTTCGTGGCTCCTGAACCAGTGGTTCCCCCGACAGGGAGCCCGCCCCCGCGAGGATGACGGTCCCACCCCGACCGTGCTCCGACCGCACCTTCGCCCGCTCGTGCCACCCGCGAGCCGGGTCTCTCCCGCCGAAGCCGGCGACGCCCACGCTCCCGCGTCCCGGCCGAGGTCGCCCGTTTCCGACCCCGGTTGTCAGGGGTCACACCCTCAGGAGAGAACATGTTCCAGATCCACACCGCTGAGTGGGGCCCCGCACGCCACAACCCGGAGAGCCCCCAGAGCCAGGAAGCGTTGCAAGCCGCCCTGGAGCTGCGAGACGTGAGCGACCAGCGTCCCGACGACAACTAAAATCCGGAGCCATGACCCACACCTCGACCGAGTCCCCGATCAATCTCGCCGTCATTGCCGGCGACGGAATCGGCCCCGAGGTCACCGCTGAAGCCCTCAAGGTGCTCGACGTGGTGGCCCCCGGTGCCTTCTCCAAGACCCACTACTCGCTGGGTGCCGAGCACTACCTGACCACCGGTGAGGTGCTCCCGGAGAAGGTGCTCGACGAGGTGAAGCAGCAGGACGCGATCCTGCTCGGCGCCATCGGCGGCAAGCCCAACGACCCGAACATCCCCCCGGGCCTGCTCGAGCGCAGCCTGCTCCTGCGTCTGCGCTTCGAGCTGGACCACCACGTCAACCTTCGCCCGTCCAAGCTGTACCCGGGCGTGGGTTCGCCGCTGGCGAACCCGGGGGAGATCGACTTCGTCGTGGTCCGTGAGGGCACCGAGGGTCCCTACACCGGCAACGGCGGTTCGATCCGCGTCGGCACTCCCCAGGAGGTCGCCACCGAGGTCAGCCTCAACACCGCCTTCGGCATCGAGCGCGTGGTGCGCGACGCCTTCGCCCGCGCCCAGCGGCGCAGCCGCAAGAAGGTCACGCTGGTGCACAAGACCAACGTGCTGGTGCACGCGGGCACCATGTGGTGGCGCCTCGTCAACGAGGTGGCCGAGGAGTACCCCGAGGTCACCGTCGACTACCTGCACATCGACGCCGCCACCATCTTCATGACCACCGACCCGGGTCGCTTCGACGTGATCGTCACCGACAACCTGTTCGGCGACATCATCACCGACCTGGCCGCTGCCGTCACGGGCGGCATCGGTCTGGCCGCGTCGGGCAACCTGAACCCGTCGCGTTCCACCCCCTCGATGTTCGAGCCGGTCCACGGTTCGGCCCCGGACATCGCGGGCCAGCAGAAGGCTGACCCGACGGCCGCCATCCTGTCGGCCTCGATGCTGCTCGACTTCTTCGGTCGTACCGACGAGGCCGCGCGCATCGAGAAGGCCGTGGCGGCCGACATCGCCGAGCGCGTCGCCGGCGAGAACCGAACCACTGCTGCGATCGGCGACGCGATCGCAGCACGAGTGTGAGAGCCCTCATCCCCATGGAAATCAGCACCACCCTGACCGACAACCCGGTCGACGACGCCACGCTCGCCGAGATCCTTGCCGACCCCGGTTTCGGCAACCACTTCACCGACCACATGTTCACGGTCGAGTGGACGCCGGAGAAGGGGTGGCACGACGCGCGGATCACCCCGTACGGCCCCCTGGTCCTCGACCCGGCCACGTCGGTCCTGCACTACGCCCAGGAGACCTTCGAGGGCATGAAGGCCTACCGTCACGCTGACGGTTCGGTCCACCTCTTCCGCCCGGAGAAGAACGCCGAGCGGATGATCAGCTCCTCGCAGCGCCTGGCGCTGCCCGAGCTGCCGGTCGAGGAGTTCATCGAGGCCGTCGAGGCCATGGTGAAGGTCGACGAGCGCTGGGTTCCGGACGCCGAGGGTGAGAAGTCGCTCTACCTGCGCCCCTTCATGATCGCCACCGAGAAGTTCCTCGGCGTGCGTCCCAGCGAGCACGTCACCTTCATGGTGATCGCCTCGCCGGCCGGTTCGTACTTCAAGGGCGGCCTCAAGCCGGTCAACCTCTGGCTCACCACCGAGTACAGCCGTGCCGGTCGTGGCGGCATGGGAGCGGCGAAGACCGGTGGCAACTACGCCGCGTCGCTGATCGCCCAGCAGGAGGCCTACGACAACGGCTGCGACCAGGTGGTCTTCCTCGACTCCCAGGAGGGCAGGTACGTCGAGGAGCTCGGTGGCATGAACATGTACTTCGTGTACGCCGACGGCTCGATCGTCACCCCGGCCACCGGCACGATCCTCGAGGGGATCACCCGGGACTCGATCATCACGATCGCGCGCGAGCTGGGCCACGAGGTCAGCGAGCGTCGCTTCGACATCGAGGAGTGGCGCAAGGGCGTGGAGTCCGGCGAGATCGTCGAGATCTTCGCCTGTGGCACCGCTGCCGTGGTCTCGCCGGTCGGAGAGCTCAAGTCGGCCGAGGGCACCATCCCGGCGCCGGAGTCGACCGAGTTGACCATGAAGATCCGCTCCGCGCTGGTCGACATCCAGTTCGGCCGCGCCGCGGACACCCAAGGCTGGTTGCGCAAGGTCAGCTGAGGCCCCGCGTACGCTCAAGTCGTGAGCGTGACTTCCCGACCCCCGTCGCCGCCCCCCGGGATGCGTGTCGGCAACTACGAGTTGCTGGCCCGTCTCGGAGAGGGCGGGATGGGGGTCGTCCATCTGGCGAGGGGTGACGACGGTCGCCGGGTCGCGCTCAAGGTGATCCGGCCCAACGTGGTGGGGGACGACGAGTCCCGCGCCCGGCTGGCCCGCGAGGTGAACTCGCTCTCCCGGGTGCGCAGCGGCCGGGTGGCCGAGGTGATCGACGCCGACCCGTGGGGACCGGTGCCCTACGTCGCGACCCGGTACGTCCCCGGGTGGTCGCTGCACGACCTGGTGGCGCAGGAGGGTCCACAGCCGGTGGGCGACCTCACCTGGACGGCGCGGTGCCTCGCCGAGGCGCTCCAGGCCGTCCACGACGCCGGGGTGCTGCACCGTGACGTGAAGCCGTCCAACGTCCTGATGGAGGGTCGTTCGCCGGTCCTGATCGACTTCGGGCTGGCCCGGGTCGCCGACGACGACCGGCTC